>NZ_JBGTYN010000020.1:0-101368 GCF_041730275.1 Comamonas sp. SY3
GGCTTTTATACTGATCAACCCCTCTGCTCTACCGAGTAGAGGGGTTTTTCTTTTTGTCCGGCGCCTGGTGGTGCCAAGCGGTGCATGCCGCATAATGGTCCATCCAGAACAACAAGCGCATGCAGGGGGACCATGACACCGACTTATTCCATCGGGCAGCTGGCGGCAGAATTTGATCTAACGACCCGGGCCATCCGCTTTTATGAGGACATGGGCCTGCTGCACCCCGAGCGCACGGGCGCCGGCGGCAAGCAGCGCGTGTATTCGGCCAAGGAGCGCACGCGTCTTCGGCTGACCTTACGGGCCAAGCGCCTGGGGCTGACCTTGCAGGAAGCCAAGGAAATCATCGACCTTTACGAGTCGCCGCGCGACACCGGTGTTCAGCTGAGCCGCTTTATTGAGGTTCTGACGGCGCACCGCCAGCGCCTGCAGACCCAGTTGGCAGATTTGCAGGCCAACTTGGCAGAAATTGATGAGCATATGCAGGAAGCCCATGCTTTGCTCGCAAAGCAGCCGTCAAAAAAATAATATATAGTTGACGTGAACGTAAACGTAATGATGCCGTTCCACCGCCTTCGCCGGTGGCCGCGGCATCTGGTGCGCCATATAGATAGGAGACAAGACCATGTCCGGATTGCCAGGCCTGAATTTCCAGTTGGGTGAGGATATCGACGCTTTGCGTGATGCCGTGCGCGAGTTTGCGCAGGCTGAAATCGCGCCGCGTGCCGCCGAGATTGACCGCAACGACCAGTTCCCGATGGACCTGTGGCGCAAGTTTGGTGACCTGGGCGTGCTGGGCATCACGGTATCCGAACAGTATGGCGGCGCCGACATGGGCTACCTGGCCCATATGGTGGCGATGGAGGAGATCTCCCGTGCCAGCGCGTCGGTAGGCCTGTCCTACGGTGCGCACAGCAACCTCTGTGTGAACCAGATCAACCGCAACGGCAATGAAGCCCAGAAGGCCAAGTACCTGCCCAAGCTGATCAGCGGTGAGCATGTGGGCGCGCTGGCGATGAGCGAGCCGGGTGCCGGCTCCGACGTCATCAGCATGAAGCTCAAGGCTGAGGACAAGGGCGGCTACTACCTGCTCAACGGCAACAAGATGTGGATCACCAATGGCCCGGATGCCGACACCCTGGTGGTGTACGCCAAGACCGAGCCGGAGATGGGCGCCCGGGGTGTCACCGCCTTTCTGATCGAGAAGGGCATGCCCGGTTTTTCGATTGCACAAAAGCTGGACAAGCTGGGCATGCGCGGCAGCCATACCGGCGAGCTGGTGTTCCAGAACGTCGAAGTGCCTGCGGAGAACGTGCTGGGCCAAGTCAACGGCGGCGCCAAGGTGCTGATGAGCGGCCTGGACTATGAACGCGCCGTGCTGACCGGTGGCCCGTTGGGCATCATGCAGTCGGTGATGGACAACGTCGTGCCCTACATCCATGACCGCAAGCAGTTTGGCCAAAGCATCGGTGAGTTCCAGCTCATCCAGGGCAAGGTGGCTGATATGTACACCGTGCTGCAAGCGGGCCGCTCTTTTGCCTATACGGTCGCTAAAAACCTCGATCTGCTCGGAACCGACCATGTGCGCCAGGTACGCAAGGACTGCGCCAGCGTCATTCTCTGGTGCGCCGAGAAGGCCACCTGGATGGCCGGCGAAGGCGTGCAAATCTATGGCGGCAATGGGTATATCAACGAGTATCCGCTCGGCCGCCTGTGGAGAGATGCGAAACTCTATGAAATTGGCGCCGGCACCAGCGAGATTCGCCGCATGTTGATTGGGCGTGAGCTGTTCGCAGAAACCTGCTGACCGGCTGCGCTGCGCCATCCTGATACCCACACAACAAAAGGATAGCCTTATGAGTACAACCTCCATCAAAGACCTGTTTGACCACAACCGTTTGTGGGCAGAGCAGATGGAGCGTGACCGCCCCGGGTTCTTCACGGGCCTGATGTCGCAGCAGCACCCCAAGTACATGTGGATCGGTTGTTCGGACAGCCGTGTGCCCGCCAACCAGATCACCGGTCTGGAGCCCGGTGAGGTGTTCGTGCACCGCAATGTGGCCAATGTGGTGGTGCCCAGCGATCTGAACTGTTTGTCCACCATCCAGTATTCGGTGGACCAGCTCAAGATCCAGGACCTGATGGTCGTGGGCCACTACGGCTGCGGCGGCGTGCTTGCTGCGCTCGAAGGCCTGCGCCTGGGCCTGGTCGACAACTGGACCCGCCACGTGCGCGATGTGCGCGACAAGCACCTGGCACTGCTGCAAAGCCTGTCGCCCCAGCACCGCCATGATGCGCTGTGCGAGCTCAATGCCATCGAGCAGGTGGTGAATGTGGCGCAGAGCACCATCTTGCAGGACGCCTGGACGCGCGGCCAGAAGGTGACCTTGCACGGCTGGTGCTACAGCCTCAAGAACGGCCTGATCACCGACCTGGAGATGACCGTTCCAGGCATTGGCGGGCTGTCCGAAGTCCACCAACGCGCCGTGGCCCTGGTGGCCGAGCGCAAGCGCGATTAAACCCGCCAGGCATCCCTGCGTCCAGGGCTGCCTTTTTTACAGCGCGAGCGGTCCCTGAGAGGCCTGCCGCACAAGACCCGAATTCAATCAGGAGACACCAGATGCATGATCCCGTCGTTATCGTTGGCGCAGCTCGTACCCCCATGGGTGCCTTCATGGGCGATTTTGCCGAGCTCTCGGCCAATGACCTGGGCGGCGCGGCCATCAAGGCAGCGGTGGAGCGCGCGGGTGTCGCCCCTGAAAAAGTGGAAGAGGTGCTGTTCGGCAACTGCCTGATGGCTGGCCAGGGCCAGGCCCCGGCGCGCCAGGCCCTGTTCAAGGGTGGTCTGCCCAAGAGCACCGGCGCTGTGACCCTGTCGAAGATGTGCGGCGCCGGCATGGAGGCCACCATCCTGGCCCATGACCAGCTGGTGGCCGGCAGCCGCGATGTGATGGTCGCCGGCGGCATGGAAAGCATGACCAATGCCCCCTACCTGCTCAAAAAGGGCCGTGGCGGCTACCGCATGGGCCATGACAAGGTGTTCGACCACATGATGCTCGATGGCCTGGAAGATGCCTATGAGCCCGGCCGCTCGATGGGGACCTTTGGCGAGGACTGTGCCGCCAAGTACCAGTTCAGCCGCGAGCAGCAGGACCAGTTCGCCATTGCCAGCGTGCAGCGCGCGCAGGCGGCGACCGCGTCCGGCGCCTTCAAGGCAGAGATCACGCCGGTCACTGTGTCCACCCGCAAGGGCGAGGTCACCGTGACCGAGGACGAAGGCCCCGGCAAAGCGCGGCTGGACAAGATCGCCGCCCTCAAGCCCGCGTTCAAGAAGGATGGCACGATCACGGCGGCGTCCAGCTCCAGCATCAACGATGGCGCAGCCGCTCTGGTGCTGATGCGCGAATCCACCGCCAAGGAGCTGGGCTGCAAGCCGCTGGCCAAGATCGTGGCCCATGCCAGCTACGCGCAAGAGCCCGAGTGGTTCACCACCGCACCGATCGGCGCGACCGAGAAGGCCCTGAAAAAGGCCGGCTGGAAGGTCGAGGATGTGGACCTCTGGGAAATCAATGAGGCCTTTGCCGTGGTGCCGATGGCGCTGATGGCCGACATGAAGGTCTCGCACGACATCGTCAACGTCAACGGCGGCGCCTGCGCGCTGGGCCACCCCATTGGTGCCAGCGGTGCGCGCATTCTGGTGACCCTGCTGCATGCGCTGCAGGCCCGTGGCAAGCGCCGTGGCCTGGCTACGCTGTGCATTGGCGGAGGTGAGGCCACTGCGATGGCGATTGAAATCATGTAGTCTAGTCATCCTGACAGAGGAGAAACTATGACGAACGAATCGGTGGGCCCCGGCCCGGGGCAGATGCAGGCAAAGGATATCGAGTCCTTCTGGCAGGAATTGGTCTACCAGGAGCGCCACCTGGCGCTGTTGCCCAACCAGGCCTTTGTGGTGCAGGCCAACGAGATGCTGGCCCGCATCGCCCCCGATTTGGCGCTGGAGCTGGAGCGCTCGGAAGGCAGCCTGTTTTCGCGCCTGGTGTTCAGCGCCCATGGCAATGTCGACCAGTTCGAGAACCTGATGGCGCTGGTGCGTGCGGCGCCCAGCCTGCCGGGCTACAAGGTGCAGGCCTTCCGCAACCGCAGCCCCATCAACGATTTCAGCATGGCGATGGAGGGCCTGGAGCTCTCCTGCTCGGACGTGCTGGTGGCCCACTACGATGCCGGCGGCATCGTTGGCCTGGAGCTGGGCTTTGAGAAGATCATCGCCCCCGAGCAGCGCGAACTGGCCCAGCACATGGCCTTCATCATGCTCGACCATGTCCTGGGCGAATGGGACTTTGCGGTGCGGGTCGGCCCGGTCGATGTGGTCGATGCCTTCTCGCCCGAGGTCGCTGGCGTGGGCCCGCTCTCCGCCTTCCCTGCCGTGTTCGACGCCTTTTTGCGCGACAGCCTGGGGCGCAGCTACCGCTTCCCCCCGGCCGACGATGACCGCTGGAAAATGCTGGAGGCACGCCGCCGCGATGCCCCCGCCGATGCCGTGCCCGATCTGCTGGGCCTGCGCCTGTCGGCCAATGCCGTGGCCACGCGCGCCGATCTGCCTTACTGCCTGCAATGGACCTTAACGTTTGAAGACGGCGAGACCCTGGACCAGGCACGTGATGCGCAGGAAGGCTTGCAGGCGGCGCTGGAGCGCATGGAAAACGGCATTCTGGCTTATACCCGTATCGAAGGCATGCGCGAGCGCACTGCCTGCTACTACGTCGATGACGCCGCAGCCGCCCGCCAAAGTCTGCAGCAGCAGGCGGTGGCCCTGCCCGGTCGCGTCGACGTGTCTTTCGATCCCTCCTGGGATGCGTATCTGGCCGTCTATGCAGCCGCAGGCGCTGCGGCGGCCGATGCAGAACATGACGACCCGGAGGCTGCATGATCGAATCTACCGAGCAACTGCGCGCGCTGTACGCCCAGCCCGCCGAGCGTGCGCTGGCCAAGCAGCTGGACCACCTTGATGTGCATTGCCAGCGCTTTATCGCGCTGTCGCCGCTATGCGTGGTGGCCACGGCCGGCCAGGCTTGCGAGATGCTCGATGCCTCGCCCCGGGGCGGCCCGCCCGGCTTTGTCAAATGCCAGAGCGCGCAGCACCTGCTGCTGCCCGATGCCGGGGGCAACAACCGGCTCGATTCGCTCAACAACCTGCTGACCGATGCCCGTATCGCGCTGCTTTTCCTGCTGCCTGGCGTGGACGAGACCTTGCGCGTCAACGGCACCGCAAAGCTGCGCGATGAGGCCCGCTTCATCGATGTGTTCGATGGCGAACGCCAACGGCCCAAGCTGGTGATCGAGATCGAGGTGCGCGAAGCCTATCTGCACTGCGCCAAGGCCTTGATGCGCTCGCGTCTGTGGCAGGCCGAGGCACAGATCGCGCGCAGCACCCTGCCCACGCTCAACCAGATGATCCATGACCAGATGGGCTCAAGCGCGGAACCCGAGCCGCAGGCGGACATGGTGGCGCGCTACCAGCAGCAAATCCTGCAAGAGCAGGGACAGTGACGACAACCGCCGAGGAGGGCGTAGGAATGGCTGTGATTTTGGTGATCGGCGCCTCGCGCGGCATTGGCCTGGAGCTGGTGCGGGAATATGCGCAGGCAGGCTGGACGGTGCTGGCCACGGTGCGTGATGCGGAGGCGCAGGCGCGGCTGCAGGCGCTGGGCGCGCGGGCTTTTCTGGTTGATGTGCTCAAGCCGGAGAGCGTGACGGCACTGGCCACGGCATTGGCGGGCCAGCAGATCGACTTGGCGATGTATGTGGCCGGTGTGATCCGCCGGCCCAATGCCCGCACGGTGCCGACCCAGGCCGATTTTGATGCGGTGATGCACACCAATGTGCTGGGCGCCATGCAGCTGCTGCCGCAGATCGGCCCGATAGTCGAGGCCAGCGGCGGCGTGTTTGCCTTTATCTCGTCGTCGATGTCGCAGATCGAAGGCGTGGATGACAGCTATTCCTGGCTGTACAGGGTCAGCAAGACGGCGCTGAACATGGCGGTGGCCTCCGCCCAGCATGACTACCCCGGCGCGCGCCTGATCACCTTGGACCCGGGCTGGGTGCAGACCGACATGGGCGGGGATGAAGCGCCGCTGACCGTGCAGCAAAGCGTGAGCGGCATGCGCCAGACCCTGGCCTCGGTCAGCGATGCGGACAAGGGGCGCCTGCTGCACCACGATGGCCGCCGCGCCAAGCACTGGTAAGCCCGCCAAGCAGACAGCGACAGAACGAGAAAATCCGGAGACAACCGATGCTTTTGAACGACGACCAGACGATGATCCGCGATGCCGTGCGTGAATTTGCCCAGGCCGAGCTGTGGCCGCACGCCGCGCAGTGGGACCGCGACCATGTGTTCCCCAAGGCAGCCCACCAGGGCCTGGCCCAGCTGGGTGCCTACGGCATCTGCGTGCCCGATGCGCTCGGTGGCGCAGGGCTGGACTACATCAGCCTGGCCTTGGTACTGGAAGAAATTGCCGCTGGCGACGGCGGCACCAGCACCGCCATCAGCGTGACCAACTGCCCCGTCAATGCCATCCTGATGCGCTACGGCAGCGATGCGCAGAAAAAGCAATGGCTGGCACCATTGGCAAAGGGCGAGATGCTGGGCGCCTTCTGCCTGACCGAGCCCCATGTCGGCTCGGACGCCAGCGCGCTGCGCACCACCGCCAGCAAACAGGGCGATGCCTATGTGATCAATGGCGTCAAGCAGTTCATCACCAGCGGCAAGAACGGCCAGATGGCGATCGTGATTGCGGTGACCGACAAGGGCGCCGGCAAAAAGGGCATGAGCGCCTTTATCGTGCCCACCGACAACCCGGGCTACCAGGTGGCGCGGCTGGAGGACAAGCTTGGCCAGCACAGCAGCGATACCGCGCAGATCAATTTTGAGAACTGCGTGGTGCCGGCCGAGAACCTGATCGGCGCCGAAGGCGAGGGCTACAAGATTGCGCTGGGCGCGCTCGAAGGCGGGCGCATTGGCATTGCTGCGCAGAGCGTGGGCATGGCGCGCAGCGCCTTTGATGTGGCCGTGCAGTACGCCAAGGAGCGCGAGAGCTTTGGCACGCCCATCATCAACCACCAGGCCGTCGGCTTTCGCCTGGCCGAATGCGCCACGCAGATCGAGGCCGCCCGCCAGCTGATCTGGCATGCTGCCAGCCTGCGCGATGCCGGCCAGCCGTGCCTGAAGGAAGCCGCCATGGCCAAGCTGTTTGCCAGCGAGATGGCCGAGCGCGTCTGCAGCGCCGCCATCCAGACCCTGGGCGGCTATGGCATCGTCAATGATTTTCCGGTGGAGCGCATCTACCGCGATGTGCGGGTCTGCCAGATCTATGAAGGCACCAGCGATGTGCAGAAGATCCTGATCACCCGCGCGCTGGCTTGAGGGCCTTTGCAGGATCGTGAAAAACAAACCCGGCGCTGCCGGGTTTGTTGTTTAGAGCGCCAGGCGCCGGCCGTCGGCAAACACCATCAGCTCGCCGGGCTGGAAAGCTGTCCACTGCTCGTTGGTGGTCAGCGGCGACGTCACCACCACGGCCACCCGGTCCTGCGGCGTGGTGCAGGTGGCAAAGTCGATGCTCACGTCCTCATCGCTCAGCTGTGCCTGCGAGAACGGATGCGCGCGCTCGGTGTAGCACAGGAAGGTGTTCGCATGGGCCCAGAGCGCCTCGCCATTGGAGAGCAGAAAGTTGAAGGTGCCATGCGGCGCAATCTGCGCGGCCAGCTCGCGCAGGGTGTGGGTCAGCTCGGCGATGCTGGGCGTGCCGGCATGGGATTTCCACAGCTCCTGCATCAGCCAGCAAAACACATGCTCGCTGTCGGTATCGCCTACTGGATGAAAGTGGGTGTGCAGGCGGGGGCGGAAGTCCTTGAGGTCGCCATTGTGGGCAAACACCCAGTTCTTGCCCCAGAGCTCGCGCACAAAGGGGTGGCAGTTCTGCAGCAGCACCTGGCCCTGCGTGGCCTTGCGGATATGCGCAATCACATTGCGGCTGTGGATGGGGTAGCGCCGCACCAGCTCGGCCACCGGCGACTGGACGGCCGGCTGGTGGTCCACCAGCAGGCGCAGGCCGCCTTCTTCAAAGAAGGCGATGCCCCAGCCATCGCTGTGGTGGTCGGTATTGCCGGCCCGCTGCGAAAAGCCGCTGAAGCTGAAGTTGATGTCGGTGGGGGTGTTGCAGTTCATCCCCAGCAGTTGGCACATGGCAAAAACTCTTTGGAAACCGTTGGATGGCCCAGTGTAGACCATTCGCTACGGGCCAAGAACCTGGTCAAAGTCTCTTATGGCCTGGCCGCCGCAGGTGCCTGCAGCTGGCGGGCAGCGACGCCCGCGAGCACACAGACCACGGCCAGCATCAAAAAAGTGTCGCGAAAACCCGCCACCCGCTCGGCCAGCACAATGTCGATGGCGGGCGACTGGTTGGCGTAGAAGGCCACGCGCCACTCCAGAAAGATGCCGCAGAGGCTCACCCCGGCGGCGCCGCCGAGCATGCGCAGAAAGCTGAAGCTGCTCGACCCCTGTGAGATCAGGCTTTTGTCCAGCGAACGCATGCTGCCCAGGGTCAGCGACGGCAGGATGAAGCCCAGTCCAATGCGGCCCAGCACCGTATAGCCCACCAGCAGCCACAGCGACGAGCCCGGCTGCAGCACACCGGTCAGCACAAAGGACAGCGCCAGCAGCGAGAGGCCGCCGATCACCAGCCAGTGCACAGGGGTGCGGTCAGCCATGCGGCCGGCCAGCGCGATGACGCCGCCCAGCACCAGGCCAGCGGGCAGCATCGTGGTGCCCACGACCGACGCCGAGTACGACAGCCCCAGCTGCATGAATACCGGCAGCAGGTAGGTGGAGCCAAACAAGGCCACGCCGTAGATGAAGGCCACGATGCAGCCGGCCGCAAAAGGCTTGCTGGCAAACAGGCGCAGGTCCATCAGCGGCTTGCCGCCCTGGGCCAGCAGGCGCCGCTGCCAGCCAATGAAGGCGGGCAGGCAGACCAGCGCAATCGCCAGCAGCACGGCGCTTTGCTGCCAGCCGCTGCCATGCAGCGCCACCAGGCCATTGAGCAGGCAGACCGTGCCGGTGGTGGCAATGGCCAGGCCCAGCCAGTCCAGGCTGTTGCCATGGCGGTCGGCGGCGGCGCCGCCGGGCGCATTGACGGGCACAAACTTCAGCCCCAGCCAGACCGAGGCCAGGCACAGCGGCACGACCATGAAGAACACCGAACGCCAGCCCATCCAGTCGACCAGCAGGCCGCCCACGCTCGGGCCAATGGCCGGCGCCAGCACGATGCCCATGCCAAACAGGCCGTTGGCCCGGCCTTGCTCATGCGATGCGAAGGCATGCAGGATGATGATGGCGGGAATCGGCTGGATCACACCGGCCGCCAGCCCTTCGACCACGCGCGCCACCAGCACCAGGTTGTAGTCGCTGCTGAAACCGCCGCCCATCCCCCCCAGCATCAGCAGCAGCACGGCGCCCAGGTAGGTGTTGCGGTAGCCATAGCGCGACAGCAGCCAGGGCGTGGTCAGCATCGCCACCGTGGTGGCCACCATGAAGGACGAAGTCACCCATTGCGCACGCGACTGGCCGAGCTGGAAGTGCTGGCTCATCGCCGGAATGGCGACATTGAAAATGGTTGACGAGATGATCGAGGCCATCGTGCCCACCATCACGCTGAACAGCAGGTACCAGCGAAAGCGCTCCCCATAGAGGCTGCGCAGATCCTGGGCGTTGTGGTGTCTTATCTGCATGGCGGAGGCTGGGCGGATGGGGCGCGTGTGGCGGTTGGCCGGGTGGGGCGCCTGCAAGCAGGCCGGCCCCGGGCGTTTGATGATGATCCTGGGGCTGGGGCTTGTCAGTCACCCCGGTTGGGGCTGGCGCCGGGCTCGGGTTGCGCGCTGCCACAGGCCGGGCAGATGCAGCGCTGGCCGCGCTCGGCCGGGGCCAGGCGCTGCAAGGCCTGGGGGTCGATATCGGCGGTCATGCACCAGCACTGGGCAGCGGGCAGGCCCTGGGCCACGGCGCAGCCGTTGCGCTGGCCGCACAAGGGGCATTGCTGCGCCCAGGTGCCGCTGCCTGTGCCGGTGGCAGGCATCATGGCGTGCCCGTGGGCGCCGGGGTAGGCGCTGCGGCGGGCGCGGGGCGTGGGGGCGGCAGCGCGTCTTCGGGCCGGGCGGTCAGGCTGCCGGCCAGCAGCTCGGGCAGGCGGTCCACCCCCATACGGAAGCCGCAGGCCTGCGCATGGCCGCCACCGCCCATGCTTTCGGCCAGCGGAATGCAGTTGAAGTCCGAGCGCGAGCGCAGGCCGCATTTGGCGCCCTTGGGGCTGGCGCTCCACATCAGCGCAAAGGTGCCGCTCTGCTTGGCCAGGATATCGCCGACCTGGCTGTGGAACATGCCCGGGGCATTCACCATCAAGCCAGCCACGCCATTGAACACCAGCGGCTGCGCGCCTTCGGCAATGTCGCTGCAGAGCTTGAGGTACTTCTCGTCCATCGCGCCGCCCCGGGCCATGAAGGCGCTCAGTTGTTCGGGGCTGAAGGCTGCAATCTCGGCCCAGCGCTCAAAGCTGCGCGGCTCCATGTCCAGCGCGGCCAGGAAGGCACCGCTTTCGGGGTACTGCCAGCGCCAGATGTCGCGGTCCTCGATGTGCAGCACCAGCGCGGGGATGGGGTTCTGGGGAAAGAAGAACTCCCAGGCCAGGCGCGCGCCGGACTTGTTCATGTCGAAATGCACGACGCCGCAGGTGCATTGGTAGCCATGGAGCTTCTCTGCCGCGCTCTTGTGGTGGTCCAGCAGCACCAGCTTGTGGGCCTGCGCCTCGATGGCCGCCAGCAGCTCGGGGCCAAAGGCAAAGTCGAGGATGTAGATCGTGCGGCCGGCCAGCGGCCCCAGGTCGTCCACGGTCTGGATCTCGCCATGGTCCAGGCCGCGAAACTCTGCGTTGCCGGAGAAGAACAGCCAGGCCGCCAGCGCCGCGCCATAGCCATCGGGGCAGTTGCGGCCGTGGTAGAGGATCAGGGGCTGAGGGTCGTTGATGTCGGCCGTCACCGGCAGAGAAAGGTCGGGCAGAAGTTTCATCCTGCCATTTTCCGCCAAGCGTATTACCTGAGAGCGACCAAGTACTGCGCGGGCATGCGGTGGAGGGCCACCGCATGCCCGCAGGCGCCATGGGCTGGCGCAGCGTTTATGCCAGCGTGTAGGCCGTCTTCACCGTGGTGTAGAACTCCTGCGCATAGCGGCCTTGCTCGCGCGGGCCGTAGCTCGATCCCTTGCGGCCGCCAAACGGCACATGGTAGTCCACGCCGGCGGTGGGCAGGTTCACCATCACCATGCCGGCCTGGGCGTGGCGCTTGAAGTGGCTGGCGTACTTCAGGCTGGTGGTGGCAATGCCGGCAGACAGGCCAAAGGCGGTGTCGTTGGCCACAGCCAGTGCTTCTTCATAGTTCTGCACGCGGATCACGCTGGCGACCGGGCCAAACACCTCTTCGCGGTTGATGCGCATCTGCGGCGTGCTGTCTACCAGCAGGGCCGGCTGCATGAAAAACCCCTCCTTGCCGCTGCCGGTGTGGCAGGCAATGCGGCTGCCGCCAGCGGCCAGCACGGCGCCTTCGGCCTTGGCGATTTCCACATAGCTCAGGTCTTGCTCCAGCTGGGCCTGGCTCACCACCGGGCCGATGTCGGTGCCGGCGGCGCGCGCATCGCCCACTTTGATCTTAGCCATGCGCTCTTGCAGCGCCTGCACAAAGGCGGGGTAGATCTTGTCGGTGACGATCAGGCGACTCGATGCGGTGCAGCGCTGGCCGGTCGAGTAAAAGCAGCTCTGGGCCGACAGTTCCACGGCCTGGGCCAGGTCGGCATCGTCCAGCACCACCTGCGGGTTCTTGCCGCCCATCTCCAGCTGCACCTTCTTGCCCGATTTGACGCAGGCCTCGGCAATGCCCCGGCCCACACCGACCGAGCCGGTAAAGCTGATCGCCGCCACATCGGGGTGCTGCACCAGTGCATCGCCAATGATGCGGCCCCGGCCCATCACCAGGTTGAAGACGCCGGCCGGGATGCCGCTGCGGTGGATGATGTCGGCCAGTGCCCAGGCGCTGCCGGGCACCAGGTCGGCGGGCTTGATCACCACGCAGTTGCCAAAGGCCAGCGCGGGGGCGATCTTCCAGGCCGGAATCGCGATGGGGAAGTTCCAGGGCGTGATCAGGCCGACCACGCCGATGGGCTCGCGCGTGATTTCCACGCCAATGCCGGGGCGCACCGACGGCAGGCTCTCACCGGCCAGGCGCAGGCATTCGCCGGCAAAGAACTTGAAGATCTGGCCGGCGCGGGCCACTTCGCCGATCGCCTCGGGCCGGGTCTTGCCTTCTTCGCGGGCCAGCAGATCGCCCAGCTCTTCCTTGCGCGCCAGGATTTCATGGCCGATCTTGTCCAGCGCATCATGGCGCGCCTGGATGCCCGAGACGCTCCAGGCTGGGAAGGCCGCAGTGGCCGCCGCCACTGCGGCATCCACGTCGCTGGCATCGCCTTGGGCGTACTGGCCGATCACATCGGACAGGTCGCTGGGGTTGGTGTTGGGAGAGGTGGTCTTGCCGGGTGTCCAGCTGCCGTTGATCAGGTTGTTGTGTGTCGTCATAGGCTTGCCAGGCGGTTGGGGCCTGGTCTCAAAAAAATGGAGGGGTGGTTCAGGTGCCGCTCAGGCAATGCGGGCCTGTGCCGCTGCCAGGGACCAGGGCACTTCCTGCAGCGGCTGGCCGTGGGCGATCAGGCTGCGCAGGTTGGCCAGCACCAGATCGGCCATCGCGCGGCGCGTCTCCTGGGTGCCGCTGGCGATATGCGGTGCCAGCACCACGTTGTCCTGCAGCAGCAGGCCGGGCAGGGGGCGGGGCTCGTCCTCGAACACATCGAGGCCGGCGCCGGCAATGCGCTGGTGTTGCAGCGCGTCCAGCAGCGCCGCTTCATCGACCACGCTGCCGCGCGCCACATTGATCAGAAAGCCCTGCGGGCCCAGCGCTTGCAGCACCTGGGCATCGACCAGGTGGCGGGTGTCGTCGCCACCGGCTGCGGTGATGACCAGAAAGTCGCACCACTCGGCCAGTTCCTGCAGCGAGGCCATGTAGCGGTGCGGCGAATCGCTGACCGGGCGGCGGTTGTGGTAGGCCACCTCCATGTCAAAACCGCTGGCGCGGCGCGCCACCTGGCGGCCAATGCGGCCCATGCCCAGAATGCCCAGGCGCTTGCCCGAGGCGCGGGTGTAGACGCCAAAGCGTTCGCTGGGCCAGAGGCCGGCGCGCACAAAGCGGTCGGCCGCCGCCAGGTGCCGGGCGCTGTCCAGCAGCAGCGCAAAGGCCATGTCGGCCACACAGTCGTCCAGCACGCCGGGGGTGTAGCCCACGCGGGCGGATGTGGCCAGGATGGCCTGCTGGTCCAGCGCATCAAAGCCGACGCCAAAACTGCTGATGCCGCGCAGTGCCGGCAAGGCCTGGATCACCGCGGCCGATGCACCCATGCTGGCCGAGGTGACCAGGTAGGCAAATTCCGAACCATGGGCAGCCAGGAACTGCTGCGGGTCCGCTTGTGCGCTCAGCACGGTGGTATCGAATTCCTGGGCCAGATCGGCGTCAAGCGCGGGCAGCGGCATCTTGCCCATTTGCAGCACGCGCGGGCGTTGGGTAGCAGTCATGTGTGGAGGGCTTTGAACGGAAGGAGCCCGGCACTCCCTGCAGCACCGTGCTGCGGGTGGTTACCGGGCCAGGAGGTCAACGCAGATCAGGCTTCAATCTTCTTGATCAGCGCTGCCAGCATGTCGATTTCCTCGGGCTTGAGGTCGGCCAGCGGTGCGCGCACCGGACCGGCATCGTGGCCCACCAGCTTGGCGCCGGCCTTGATGATGGACACGGCGTAGCCGGCGCTGCGGTTGCGGATCTTCAGGTAAGGCATGAAGAAGTCCTTGAGCAGCTGGTGCTGGGTGGCGTGGTCATCGGTGCGCACGGCTTCGTAGAAGCGGATGGCCGTCTTGGGGATGAAGTTGAACACGGCCGACGAGTACACCGGCGTGCCCAGTGCCTTGTAGGCAGCGGCATAGACTTCGGCGGTCGGCAAGCCACCCAGGTAGGCCAGGCGGTCACCCATGGTCAGGTACATGGCCGACATGGCTTCGATGTCGCCCACGCCGTCCTTGAAACCCACCAGGTTGGGGTTGCGTTCGCAGAGCTTGGCCACGGTCTCGGGGGTGAAGCGGCTCACGCCACGGTTGTAGATGATGACGCCGAACTTCACGCTCTTGCAGACGGCTTCGACGTGTGCGGCCAGGCCTTCCTGGCTGGCTTCGGTCATGTAATGGGGCATCAGCAGGATGCCGTGGGCACCAGCGGCTTCCGCAGCCTGTGCGCACTGGATCGCAAAGCGGGTCGGGCCGCCTGCACCGGCAATGATCGGCACCTTGCCCTTGCAGGTGTCTACCGCGGTCTTGATGATCGCGGGGTATTCCTCCGCAGTCAGCGAGAAGAACTCACCGGTGCCGCCAGCGGCGAACAGCGCGCTGGCGCCAAACGGGGCCAACCATTCCAGGCGCTCGGCATAGCCCTTGGCGTTGAAGTTGCCTTGTGCATCGAAGTCGGTAATGGGGAAGGACAGCAGTCCGGAACTCATCACGTTCTTCACATCCTGGGGGCTCATGGTGCTCATATCAAACTTTCAAAGAAAAGAGGGGGAATCGACAGTGCCAAATCTGCGCGGCTCAATCGAGCTGCAGGTTGGCGGTTTGGACGACCGTGCGCCAGCGCTGGCGTTCGGCCTTGAAAAATTGGTCGGTCTCGGCCGGCGTCATCGTGACCACCTCGGCGCCCTGGCCCGTCAGGCGCGAGCGCACCTCGGGCGAGCGGATGGCGGTCAGCAAGGCCTGGTTCACCTTCTGGATCACGGCGTCGGGCGTCTTGGCCGGCAGGACCACGCCTTGCCAGGTGCCCGAAGCAAAGCCGGCCGCGCCTTGCTCGGCCAGGGTCGGCACATCGGCGATCAGCGGCATGCGGGTGTTCTTGGAGATGCCCAGCAGCTTCAGCTTGCCGCTTTGCACATGGGGGTAGGTGGCCAGCATGCCGTTCATCAGCACCTGGGTCTGGCCGGCCACGGTGTCCTGCACCGATTGCACACCGCCCTTGTAGGGCACATAGACCCATTTGGCGCCCGTCAGCCGTGCCAGCTCCACGCCGGCCAGGTGCGGCGCGCTGCCGGTGGCCGTGACGGCAAAGTTCAGGTCCTGTTTCTTGGACAGCGCCACCAGCTCCTGCAGGTTGTTGGCCTGCACCGAAGGGTGCACCACCAGCATGTGCGGCGAGTAGGCCAGCATCGCGGCGCCACGCAGGTCCTTGCTCGGGTCAAAGCTGAGCTTGGTGTAGACCGATGGCGAGATCGCCAGCGCACCCAGATCGCAGAGCAGCCAGGTGTAGCCATCGGGCTGGGCGCGGGCCACCAACTCGGCCCCCAGGTTGCCGTTGGCACCGGGCTTGTTGTCGATCACCACCGTCTGCTTGAGCTCTTGCGAGATCAGCTGGCCAATCGAGCGGGCAATGATGTCCGAGCTGCCGCCTGGCGGGTAGGGGACCACCAGCCGGATCGGCTTGCTGGGCCATGCATCGGCCGCCCACAGCGGCGTCGACAACAAGCCCCCGGCAGCCAGGGCCAGCGCTGAACAGATCAGGTGCGAACGGCGATGCATAGGTCTTTGTCTCCTTTTTAGATATAAGACATCATACAACTGAAAACAAAGATCGCCAAGGTGTGGTGGACTAGGGGAAACGCTTGGCTGGGGGATGGGAGTGGGGATGCAGGCTGATTGGCGTGGCCTTGGCGCGGTGCTGGCGGGGCCCTTGCGTGCGCGCTAGCAAGGGGTGGCTGGCGCTGCCGCCGAGGGCCTGGGGCCTGAGCGCTGCAGCCCGGTGGCGGGCTAGCGTGCGGGCGGTTCAGCGTTCGCTGCCTGGCGCACCGGCGGCTTGCTGCTCCTGGGCCAGTCGCTGGGCCAGGCGCAGGCGTTCGCGCGAGTTGGTCAGGTGGATGCGCATCGCAGCGCGGGCCGAGTCCGCATCCTGGCGCTCGATCGCAGAGAAGATTTCTTCATGCTCGCGGTTCACGCGCTTGAGGTAATCCGGGTCCCGTGTGGGGATGTGGATCGAGGCAATCCGGTTGCGCGGAATCAGCATCGAGCCAAAGTGCTGCAGGATCTCCTGGAAGTAGCGGTTGCCGGTGGCCTTGGCGATGCTCAGGTGGAAGTCCAGGTCGTGGCTCACGGTCTCGCGGCCCAGCGCAAAGTTCTGCTCAAAGGCCTGCAAGGCAGTGCGCATCGCGCGCAGATGCGGCTCCTGGCGCCGGGTGGCGGCCAGGCCGGCGGCCTCGGTCTCCAGGCTGATGCGCAGCTCCAGCACGGCGAGCACGTCGACCGACTCACTCAGTTCATGGGCGCTGAGCACCATGCCCGGCGTGCTGCGCGCGGGCAGCACAAAGGTGCCGATGCCATGCTTGGTTTCCACCAGACCCGAGGCCTGCAGCTTGGACAGCGCCTCGCGCACGACCGTGCGGCTGACATCGTAGTTGCGTACCAGCTCGGTCTCGGTCGGCAGCTTGTCGCCCTCTTGCAACAGGCCCTGGCGGATCTTGTTTTCAAACTCTTCCGACAGCAGATTGGCCAGGCTGCGGCTGCCTTTGGCGGCACGGCTGCCGCGCAGGCTGGCAGCGGAGTCCAGGGGCATCGATGGGGCGGTGGTGGATTCCGAGGGGCTTTTAAGCATGGCTGTGATCCGGCAGGAGAGGGGCCAGGCAGCGGCCTGCGGGGGCACGGCGGCCATGCATAGAGGCCTCCGTGGGGGATGCCATCGATGGGGATGCGGGTAATTCCGAGGGGCTTTTGGGCATAGCTGTGATCATAATTCACCCTTGTCATCAGACAACACATGACTGATGCCTTGTTGTAACCTACTTTCCCACCATGCTCAAGCTTTTCTCGAAAACCACCGTATGTGCCGTCACCCTGCTGGCTGCTTCCCTGGCGCAAGCGCAGACCTCCACCTTGGAGAAGATCAAGCAGAGCGGCTCCATCACCATCGGTGCGCGCGACATGTCCGTGCCTTTCAGCTACAAGGTCAATGGCAATGCGGATCCCATCGGCTTGATCAATGACATCTGCCTGAAGGTGGCCGAGGCGGCACAAAAGGCGGCAGGCTTGCAGAAAATGGAGATCAAGTACCTGATCACCACGCCCACCAGCCGCATTCCGCTGGTGCAGAACGGCACCGTCGATCTGGACTGCACGCCGGTGACCAACACCATTGCGCGCCAGGAGCAGGTGGCCTTCTCGCCCAGCTACTTCTCGGCCAACGTGACCCTGGCGGTGCGCAAGGATTCGCCAGTCAAGGGCATTGCCGATCTGCAAAACCGCAATGTGGCCACCGTCACCGGCACCACCTCGATCCAGCTGCTGCGCGCCTACAAGAAGGCCCAGAACGTGAAGTTCAACGAGGTCTATGGCAAGGACCCGTCCGAAGCCTTTGTGATGTTCGAATCGGGCAAGGCCGACGCCTTTGTGCTCGACGATGTGCAACTGGCCAGCTTTATCGCCACCTCGCCCCAGCGCGACCAGTACGTGATCCTCAATGAGCCACTGCGCACCGAGCCCTATGGCGTGATGCTGCGCAAGGACGACCCGGGCTTCAAGAAGCTGGTCGATGACACCGTCTACGCGATGATCAAGTCCGGCGAGATGGAAGCGCTCTACCAAAAGTGGTTCATGACCACGATCCCGCCGCGCAACGTGAACATCAATTTCCCGCTCAGCGATTCGACCAAGGCGCTCTACGCCAACCCCAACGACAAGGGCATCTAAGAGAAACCGAGCGATTGCGAATTTATGTTGAAGCTAAGTCAAAAAGTCGAGAGCCTGCCTTCGTCGCCCAGCATGGCGATTTCCTCGCAGGCCAAGAAGATGAAGTCCGAAGGCATCGATGTCATCGACCTGAGCATTGGTGAGCCCGATTTCAATACGCCCGAGCACATCATCGATGCAGCGATGGCGGCGGCCAAGGCCGGTGCCACCAAGTACACCGTGCCCGCCGGCAACGAGAGCCTGCGCAAGGCGATTGCGCAGAAGTTCAAGCAGGACAATGAACTCGACTACGCCGTGGCCGAGATCACCACCGGTGTCGGCGCCAAGCAGCTGATCTTCAATGCCTTCATGGCCACCCTGGAGAGCGGTGACGAGGTCGTGGTGCCCACGCCTTGCTGGGTGTCCTATGGCGACATCGTGGCGCTGCACGGCGGCGTGCCGGTCTATGTGCCCTGCTCCGAGGCAGTCGGCTTTAAGCTCACGCCCGAGGCCCTGCGCCAGAGCATCACGGCCAGGACGCGCTGGTTGATCATCAACAGCCCCGGCAACCCCACCGGCGCGGTCTACAGCCGTGCCGAGCTGGAGGCGCTGGGTGAGGTGCTCAAGGACTTCCCCGAGGTGCTGGTCATGTCCGATGAGATCTACGAGCACATCATCCTGACCGGTGTGCCCTTTGTCTCGTTCGCCCAGGCCTGTCCTTACCTGAAGGACCGCATGCTGATCATCAACGGTGTCTCCAAGTCCTACGCGATGACCGGCTGGCGCATTGGCTATGCGGCAGGCCCCGAGAAGCTGATCGGCGGCATGAACAAGCTCGAATCGCAAAGCTGCACCAGTGCCACCTCGGTGGCGCAGGCGGCTGCACAGGCGGCCCTGCTGGGCGACCAGGACTGCGTGCGCCAGGCGCGCCAGACCTTTGTCGACCGGCTGCAGACCATCCGCAGCGCACTGGCCATCGTGCCCGAGCTGACCCTGTCGTCGGTGCCCGATGGTGCTTTCTACCTGTTCCTCGGCTGCCAGAGCCTGATCGGCCGCCGCACGGCCGAAGGCCAGGTGCTGGACAGCGATGCCGCGGTGTCGGGCTTTTTGCTCCATGCCGCACAGGTGGCGACCGTGCCGGGCGCTGCGTTTGGCATGTCGCCTTATATCCGTCTGTCGTTCGCCACCGACCCCGCGCTGGTGGTGAAGGCGCTGAAGAACATCCGTTCTGCCATCGACGGCCTGGCACAAGGCTGAGCAACCAAGGCGCTTTTCACAAGCGCCTTTTTTTATGGAAAAGGAGCAGCACATGCAGGTACAAACTCCCCCGCTGCAACGCTTGCTGTTGACCGGCGCGGCCGGCGGCCTGGGCCGGGTGCTGCGCCAGCGCCTGCGTGGCCTGGCGCCCGTCTTGCGCGTGTCCGATATCGCCGGCATGGGCGCGCCGCTGGATGCGCAAGAAGAAGTCGTCCCCTGCGACCTGGCCGACAAGCAGGCGGTGGATGCGATGGTAGCCGGTTGCGACGCCATCGTGCACCTGGGCGGTGTATCGGTGGAGCGGCCTTTTGAAGAGGTGCTGGAGGCCAATATCAAAGGCATCTTCCACCTCTACGAGGCCGCGCGCCGCCATGGTGTGAAGCGCATCGTGTTTGCCAGCTCCAACCATGTGATCGGCTTTTACAAGCAGAGCGAAAAGATCGACGCCAACGCGCGCCGCCGCCCCGATGGCTACTACGGCCTGTCCAAGTCCTTTGGCGAGGACATGGCGAGTTTTTACTTTGACCGCTATGGCATCGAGACGGTGAGCATACGCATTGGCTCGTCCTTCCCCGAGCCCAAGGACCGGCGCATGATGCACAGCTGGCTGAGCTATGACGATCTGGTGCAGCTGGTGGAGAAAAGCCTGTTCACCCCCAACGTCGGCCATACCGTCGTCTATGGCGCATCGGCCAACCGCGATCTGTGGTGGGACAACCATGCCGCCGCCCACCTGGGCTTTGTGCCCAAGGACAGCTCCGAGCCCTGGCGCGCCAAGGTGGAGGCGCAACCCGCCCCTGCCGCCAACGACCCGGTCGCCGTCTACCAGGGCGGCGCCTTCACCGCCCAGGGCCCCTTTGGCGATACGCCGGAGCAGCCTGCATGACAGCCGCCGAGCTGGTCATCGATGCCCGCAACGCCACCGGCGAAAGCCCCGTGTGGCGGGCGCAGGAGGCTGCGCTGTACTGGGCCGACATACCGAGGGGCCTGCTGCAGCGCTGGCAGCCCGGGCAAGGCGCCGCCACGCAATGGCAGCTGCCGCAGATGCTGGCCTGCATGGCCCCCTGGCAGGGCGAGCCGCGGCGCTGGATTGCCGGTTTGGAAGATGGCATTTACCAGGTGACCTTGGGCGATGGTGACCGCCATGGCGAGGCCCGTATCCAGGCGCTGGCCACCGTCGGCCACGCGATGCCCGGCATGCGCTTCAACGACGGGCGCTGTGACCGCCAGGGCCGCCTGGTGGCCGGCAGCATGCTGATGGACATGGCGGCGGCGCAGCCGGTGGGCCGGGTCTACCGCTTTGGCGCCGATGACCTGGCAGCAGGCCGCGCGCAGGATCTGCAGCTGGGCCCGCTGATCACCCCCAACGGCCTGGCCTTCAGCCCCGATGGCCGGACCATGTACCTGTCGGACTCGCACCCCCGCAGCCAGCAGATCTGGGCCTTTGACTACGACACCGCCAGCGGCACACCCCGGAACCGCCGCCTGTTTGTCGACATGACCAGCCTGCCGGGTAGGCCCGATGGGGCGGCCATCGATGCCGAAGGCTGTTACTGGATCTGCGGCAATGACGCCGGCCTGGTGCACCGCTTCCGGCCCGATGGGCAACTGGACCGCTCGCTGCCGTTGCCGGTCAAGAAGCCGGCCATGTGCGCCTTTGGCGGCCCGGGCCTGGATGTGCTCTATGTCACATCGATACGGCCAGACGGCATCGATCTGTCGGACCAGCCGCTGGCCGGTGGCCTGTTTGCGCTGCGCCCCGGCGTACCAGGAATGGAGGAGACGGAATTTCGGCCCCTGTAAACAGGCGAGGTGTGTGTGACCCAGAGATCCGGAAACCATCCGGGCATGTTCCCCCAACCATAGAGATAACGAGGTAGACAAATGCGACTTTCCACTATCAGTGCAGCACTGGCTGCCGGTCTGCTGGCGCTCGGCGCGCAGGCCACCGAATTTCGTTCATCGGATATCCACCCGGACGACTACCCGACCGTGCAGGCGGTGAAGTTCATGGGCGAGCGCCTCAAGGCGCTGTCAGGCGGCAAGCACAGTATCCGCGTCTACCCGAACGGGGCGCTAGGGGGCGAGAAGGAAACCATCGAGCAGGCCAAGATTGGTGCGCTGGCGATGGTGCGGGTCAATGTCGGCGCGATGAACAATGTCTGCAACGAGACCGTGGTGCCCACGATGCCCTTCCTGTTCCGCTCGGTGGAGCATATGCACAAGGTGCTCGATGGCCCCGTGGGCGAGGAGATCCTCAAAGCCTGTGAGAAGCAGGGCTTTGTCGGCCTGGGCTTTTACGACAGCGGCGCGCGCTCGATGTTCACCGCCAAGCGGCCGGTCAAGAGCCTGGCCGACATGAAGGGCATGAAGGTGCGCGTGCAGCAGTCCGATCTGTGGGTGAGCATGCTCGAGGCCATGGGCGCCAATGCGACGCCGATGCCGATGGGCGAGGTCTACACCGGGCTGAAGACCGGCCTCATCGATGCAGCCGAGAACAACTACCCGACCTTCGAGAGCTCGCGCTCGTTCGAAGTCGCCAAGTACTTCAGCAAGACCGAGCACTCGATGGCGCCGGAGATATTGCTGTTCTCCAAACGGACCTTTGACAGGCTCTCGCCCGAGGAGCAGGGCTGGGTGCGCCAGGCCGCCAAGGAATCGGTGCCGTATATGCGCAAACAGTGGGCCGAGCGCGAGGCCAAGTCGCTCGAGGTCGTGAAGGCCGGCGGCGCCGAGATCATCGAGGTGGACAAGGCCCCGTTCCAGGCGGCGATGCGGCCGGTGTACGACAAGTTCATCACCGATGCCAAGCTGAAGGATCTGGTCAAGCGCGCGCAAGACACGCCTTGATCCACCGCTGATCCAACGCCAATGCCAGTGCCCGCCGGGTGCTGGCTCCTTGCAACCATCGCCCGGGGCTGTGCGCCCCGGGCTGCTCGGGCACCACGATGTTTACCAAGATTTGCAGCGCCTTGTCGCGCTTGTGCATGTGGCTGGGTATTGCCGGCCTGATGCTGTTGATCGCTGCCGTCAGCTGGCAGGTGTTTGGCCGCTATGTGCTCAACAACACGCCGACCTGGGCCGAGAGCCTGTCGCTGTTGCTGGTGCTCTACGTGACCATGTTCGGTGTCGCCGTCGGCGTGCGCGACAGCGGCCATATCGGGCTGGAATCGCTGCTGGTGCTGGCGCCGGACTGGCTGCGCACCAAGATGGAGTTTCTGATCCATGCGCTGATTCTGCTGTTCGGCGCGGCGATGGCCTATGGCTGCGCGTCGCTGGCCGAATCGGTCTGGGACTACCGCCTGCCGACCTTGGGCGTGTCCGAGGGCTGGAAATATGTGCCCGCCATTCTTGCCGGCAGCCTGATCGTGCTGTTTTCCATTGAACACCTGATCGCACTCGCGCAAGGCCGCGAAGTGCAGCCCAACTAGGAGCGCGGCGATGACCACAGCCTTGCTGATTCTGAGCCTGAGCTTTGCCGTCCTGCTGCTGCTGGGCGTGCCGGTGGCCTTCTCCATTGGCCTGTCTGCGCTGGCCACCCTGGCCTACGAGGGCCTGCCGCTGGAGGTGGGTTTTCAACAGATGACCGCCGGCATGGGGGTGTTCTCCTTCCTGGCGATTCCGTTCTTCATCTTTGCCGGTGAGCTGATGCTGCACAGCGGCATTGCCGACCGCATCGTCAACTTTGCGCGGGCGCTGATCGGCCATGTGCGCGGCGGGCTGGGCATGTCCAATGTGGTGGCCTGCACCTTGTTTGGCGGCGTCTCGGGCTCGCCGGTGGCCGATGTCTCGGCGATGGGCGCGGTGATGATCCCGATGATGAAGAAAGAGGGCTACCACGCTGACTACGCCGTCAACGTGACCACGCATGCGGCCCTGGTGGGCGCGCTGATGCCGACCAGCCACAACATCATCATCTATGCGCTGGCAGCCAGCGGCAAGGTGTCGATTGCGGCGCTGATCCTGGCGGCCATCATCCTGACCCTGAGCAACCTGGGCGCGGCCTACTGGGTGGCACGCCGCCGGGGCTACCCGGCCGGCACCTTCCCCGGCTGGCAGGTCGTGGGCCGCAGCCTGGCAGCGGCGCTGCCGGGCCTGTTTGTCGTGGTGCTGATTCTGGGCGGCATTCTGTCGGGCGTGTTCACCGCCACCGAATCGGCCGTCGTGGCCGTGCTGTATGCACTGGCGCTGACGGTGTTTGTCTACCGGTCGCTCAGCTGGGCGCACTTTGTCAAGGCGGCGTCCAAGGCGGTGCGCAACACCGGCATCATCCTGCTGCTGATCGGCATCTCCAGCACCTTTGGCTACCTGATCAGTCTCTACGGCGTGGCCGAGCTCACCGGCCAGATGCTGGCCCAGGTGACCACCACGCCCTGGATGGTGTTCCTGCTGATCAACATCATCCTGTTCCTGCTCGGCACCTTCCTCGACATGGCTGCCACCATCTTGCTGTGCACGCCCATCTTCCTGCCGATTGCCCAGCACTACGGCATGAGCTCGGTGCAGTTCGGCATTGTGCTGCTGATCAACTGCGCGCTGGGCTTGAACACCCCGCCGGTGGGCACGACGCAGTTTGTCGGCTGCGCCATTGGCGGCGTGTCGGTGGGTACCGTCATGCGCACCATCTGGCCGTTCTATGGCGCGCTGATCTTTGCGCTGGGCCTGGTGACCTTTGTGCCGGCCTTCACCACCTGGCTGCCGCAGATCTTCATGACGGTGCGCTAAGCCTTCGCTGCCTCACAAGCCTTCACCCCTTCTGCTTGCTTCTGCGCTTTCACGATGAGTACCTCGCACGCCATTCGCCACATCCGCATCACGCCGATTGCCTTCCGCGATCCGCCGCTGCTCAACGCTGCCGGCATCCACGAACCCTGGGGACTGCGCTCCATCATCGAGATCGAGACCGCCTCGGGCCTGGTGGGGATCAATGAGAGCTATGGCGACGAGCCGATGCTCGATGCGTTGGCCAAGGCGGCGCCGGCACTGGTGGGGCTGTCGCCCTGGGCGCTCAACGAGATGGAGCAGCGGGTGGCCGCGCTGGTGGCACCACCGGTGCAGACGGCATCGGAGTTCCTGGGCCAGCAGGTATCGCTGGCGCCGGGCACCCATGTATCCAAGACGGTGGCCAAGGTGGTCAGCGCCTTTGAGGTGGCGATGCTCGATCTGCAAGGCCAGATGGCGAATGCGCCGGTGGTCGATCTGCTGGGAGGCGCGGCGCGCAGCAGCGTGCCGTTCTCGGCCTATTTGTTCTACAAGTACGCCGAGCATGCCGGCCAGCCGTATGCACCCGATGCCTGGGGCGAGGCGCTGACCCCGCAGCAGCTGGTGGCGCAGGCGCAGCGCATGATGGGCCAGTACGGCTTCCAGAGCATCAAGTTGAAGGCCGGGGCCTTGCCGCCCGATGAGGAGGCCGCCGGCATTCTGGCCCTGGCCAAGGCCTTTCCCGGCCTGCCTTTGCGCATTGATCCGAATGCCAACTGGACAGTGGAGACCAGCCTGCGCATTGTCGAGAAGCTGCGCGGTGTGCTGGAGTACTACGAAGACCCGGCGCCCGGGCTGGACGGCATGGCGGCCGTGGCCCGCGCCTGCGAGGTGCCGCTGGCCACCAACATGGTGGTGACCGATTTTGCCGAGTTCCGGCGCAATGCCGAGATGGGCTGCCCGGTGAAGATTGTGCTGAGCGACCACCACTACTGGGGCGGTCTGCGCGCGACGCAGCGCCTGTCCACCCTGTGCCGCACGTTTGACCTGGGCCTGTCGATGCACAGCAACTCGCATCTGGGCATCAGCCTGGTGGCGATGACGCATCTGTGCGCCAGCGTGCCCTTGCTCACCTATGCCTGCGACACCCACTACCCCTGGCAGGACGAGGAGGTCATCGAAGGCGGGCGCCTGCAGTTCGAAGCCGGAAGCCTGCGTGTGCCGACAACGCCAGGCCTGGGTGTGCGGCTGGACCGCCATGCGCTGGCGCGCCTGCATGACAACTACCTGCACTGCGGCATCCGCAACCGCGATGACCTGGGCCAGATGCGCAAGTACGACCCCAGCTTTGACGGCAGGCAGCCGCGTTTCTGAGCCACGCCGCGTGCATTGCTTTCGACGATTACAAACCAAGGAGACCTCCATGCAACGCAGAACCCTGATCCAAAGCTCCCTCGCGGCCAGCGCGCTGATGCTGGGCGCCGGCCTCGCCAGCAGCTCCGCGCTGGCGCAAAGCAACTGGCCCACCGGCAAATCCATCACCTACCTGGTGCCGTTTCCGCCCGGTGGCAATACCGATACCCTGGCGCGTGTGGTGGCCCAGCCGCTGGGCAAGGCACTGGGCACACCGATGGTCATCGAGAACAAGGGCGGCGCGGGCGGCAGCGTCGGTTCGGCCCTGGCGGCCCGCGCGGCGCCCGATGGCTACACCATCCTGGGCGGCACGATCAGCTCGCATGCGATCAATATCAGCCTCTACTCCAAGCTCGACTACGACCCGGTCAAGTCCTTCACGCCGGTCGCGATGCTGGGCTCGGGGCCGCTGGTGCTGGTGGTGCCCGCCTCCAGCCCCTACAAGACCCTGGCCGATGTGATGGCTGGCAGCAAGGCCAAGGCCGCCAGCGGCGGGCTGACCTCGGCATCGCCCGGTAGCGGCACCTCCAACCACATGGCGCTGGAGCTGCTGGCCTACCAGACCGGGGTCAAGTTCACCCATGTGCCCTACAAGGGCAGCGGCCCGGCAGTGCAGGATGTCATCGGCGGCCAGGTCGACATGATGTTCGACACGGCCCTGGTCGTGGGCCCGCATATCCAGGCCGGCAAGCTGCGCCCGATTGCGGTGACCAGCTCCAAGCGCCTGGAATCCCTGCCGGATGTGCCCACGATTGCCGAGGGCGGTGAAAAAGGCTTTGACATGGGCTCCTGGCAAGCGGTGTTTGCGCCTGCGGGCACGCCCAAGCCGGTGGTGGACCGCCTGCATGCCGAGATCATGAAAATCGTCGCCACGCCCGAGGTGCAGGCCCGCCTGAAGGCCTTTGGCATGCAGCCCTCGACGATGACGCCGGCCGAGCTGGCCGAGTTCCAGAAGGCCGAGGTGGCCAAATGGGCGCAGGTGATCCAGGCCGCCGGCATCAAGGCCGATTGACACAGCGCAGCCGGCCTGTCACCTTGGAGGACAGGTGCGCGGTGCAGCGGCCGCGCCCGCACCGCGCCAGAGAGTATTGGATATGACACAAGCCAGAACGACCCCCCTTTCGATTTCCATGCATGCGGCGGACAACGTCGCGATCATTGCCAATGACGGCGGTCTGCCCGCCGGCACGGTGTTGCCTTCGGGCCTGCGCCTGGCCGAGCAGGTGCCGCAGGCCCACAAGGTGGCCTTGGTGGACATTGCGCAGGGCGCGGCTGTGCGCCGCTACAACGTGGTCATCGGCTATGCGCGCCAGGCCATCGCGGCGGGCAGCTGGGTGCATGAGCGCCTGCTGCAGATGCCCGAGGCCCGCTCGCTCGAAGGCCTGCCGATCGCCACCGTGCCGGCGCCCGATCTGCCGCCGCTGGAGGGCTATACCTTCGAGGGCTACCGCAATGCCGATGGCACGGTGGGCACGCGCAATATCCTGGCCATCACCACCACGGTGCAGTGCGTGGCCGGCGTGCTGGATTTTGCGGTGCGCCGCATCAAGGCCGAGCTGCTGCCGCGCTACCCGCAGGTCGACGATGTCGTCGGGCTGGAGCACAGCTATGGCTGCGGCGTGGCCATTGATGCGGTGGGTGCCGACATACCGCAGCGCACCCTGCGCAACATCAGCCACAACCCGAACTTTGGTGGCGAGGTGATGGTCGTGAGCCTGGGCTGCGAAAAGCTGCAGCCCGAGCGCCTGCTGCCGCCGGGATCCTTCCCGATCACCGACGAGCGCGCGCCCGAGCTCGATGTGGTCTGCCTGCAGGACGAGGCCCATGTGGGTTTTATGTCGATGGTTGCATCGATCATGACCCGGGCCGAGGCACACCTGGCGCGGCTGAACCAGCGCCAGCGCGAGACCGTGCCGGCCAGTGCCCTGGTGGTGGGCGTGCAATGCGGCGGCAGCGATGCGTTCAGCGGTGTCACCGCCAACCCGGCCGTCGGCTTTTGCACCGATCTGCTGGTGCGCGCCGGTGCCACGGTGATGTTCAGCGAAGTGACCGAGGTGCGCGATGGCATTGACCAGCTGACCTCCCGCGCCTCCAGCCCCGAGGTGGCGCAGGCCATGATCGACGAGATGGCCTGGTACGACGCCTACCTGGACAAGGGCAAGGTGGACCGCAGCGCCAACACCACGCCGGGCAACAAGAAAGGCGGCCTGTCCAACATCGTGGAAAAGGCGATGGGCTCGATCATCAAGAGCGGCACCGCGCCGATCACCGGCGTGCTGTCACCCGGCCAACGGCTGGCCGAGCGCGGTATCCAGCGCGGCCTGGTCTACGCGGCCACGCCCGCGAGCGACTTCATCTGCGGCACCTTGCAATTGGCCGCCGGCATGAACCTGCATGTGTTCACCACCGGGCGCGGCACGCCGTATGGGCTGGCGCAGGTGCCGGTGATCAAGGTGGCCACGCGCAGCGATCTGGCGCGCCGCTGGCATGACCTGATGGATGTGAACGCCGGGCGCATTGCCGATGGCGAAGCGACCATCGAGGAGATGGGCTGGGAGATGTTCCGCCTGATGCTGGAGGTGGCCAGTGGCCGCAGGAAGACCTGGGCCGAGCAATGGCAGCTGCACAATGCGCTGGTGCTGTTCAATCCCGCCCCGGTGACCTGACGCGCTTACTGCTTCCACTTCTCGCGCAGCGCGGCGCAGTGGTCCTCGGCCGGCAGCGCCGGGGTGCTGTGCACCCAGTCGCGGTCCGCCGCATCGGCCTGGGCCTGGTTGCCCGCCTGGCCAATCGCCACGACCGAACGGGTGCCCGCAGGCAGCCAGGTGGGGATGCCGGTGCTGCGCAGCACATGGCCGCGACCGGCGATCAGCAGCACGGTCTTGCCCGGCTGCAACTGGGCCGTGGCGGTGCTGGCCATGCTTTCGTCCTTGGCCAGCTGGATGCGCGCCATCGGGGCCAACTGGTGGTTAGGCAGCAGGCCGCAGTGGCCATCGGCCATCGCGTCAAGCTGGCGCTGCCATGCCGCCGCGGGCAGGTGGCTGTCCCAGCGGGTTTGCTGCATCACCTCGCGCATCTGCGCGCGTGGCAGGTTGCCGCCCAACACGGGCACCCCTGCCTGCACGGCCGACATCACCACCGGGCCATAGTGGCGCCAAGGCCAGCCCTTGTCATTCCAGGCCAGCGCCTGTTGCACCTGCGCGTCGCTGGCACTGGGGGCCAGGCCCTGGGTGCTGTGGCCGGCGTCGGCCATCTCCAGCACCACGGCGGCCAATTGCTGTCTTGCAGCCCAATGCGCTACCGTGGCCCGCTGCCACTGCTGGTGCGCGGCGGCATCATGCTGCTCGCCCAGCAGCAGCACATCGGGTGCCTCGGCCAGCGACATCGTTGACCGGTCCATCGCGGCGCTGGCCGGGGCCGGGCTTTGCGGTGCCTGGCTGGCGCAACCGGCCAGCAGCGCCCAGCCCAACAGGCCGGGCAACCAGCCACCAGGGCGAATGGGTTGTATGTGCTCCATGCGCGCATGGTAGTGGCTGGCCAGCGGCCTGGGGGCTTGAAGGGTTGGCGAATGCGTACTTAGCGGCGCTGGCCGTTGGTCCAGATCGCGCCGGTGGTCAGCGCGCCGTCCATCGACACATTGACCAGGGTGGCGCCGCTCAGGTTGGCGCCGGCCAGGTTGGAGTTGTCCAGGCTGACATTGACCAGCTCGGCGCCCTGGAAGTTGGCGCCCTGCAGGTTGGAGTTGGACAGGTCCACATTGGTGAAGCTGTGGCCGGCAAAGTTGGCCTGGGGCAGGTTGGAGCCCGACATGTTGGCGTTCACATGGGCCTGGTTGCTGCCGCCGCCGCTGCGCTTTTGGCTGCGCACCGTGGTGGAGGACTTGCCCTGGCCTTCGACGACGACGGCTGCGCCGCCGGCACCACCGTGCACGGTGCTGCTGCGGCCGGGGATATTCGTCTCGGCCACGGCGCCACGGCCCGAGGCCGCATTGACGACGGCACCGTTGACGGTGACCGAGGCGCCCTGGCTGCCGCCACGCACATCGACGCCGGGGGCGGAGATGACGGCGCCTTGCGCCCAGACGCCGCCAGCGGCCAGGCCCAGGGTCAGCACGGCCAGGGCCTGCTTGATGTTGGTTTGTTGCATGCTTGTCCTTTCTTGCGCTACTCGGTGAGCGGCGCGTTGTGACTCAGGTTGGAGGGCTGCATGCCTTGGGCATGCCCGGGAGCGGGACGCTCCTCGTTCGGCAACGCCTGCTCCTGCGAGAGCGGCGGTGTGTTGGTATCCGTCGCCGCATCACCATCGGCAGCGGGCGGCTCTGGCCAGGCAAAGGGCTGCTGGCTCAGCTGCGCCAGCGGGTCGGCCACGCGCTGGGGGCGATCAGGCGGCGCGCTGGGGTGCTTTTCCTCGACCTGCAGGGCGACGGCGTTGATGCGTGCGGCCAGCTCCTGCATCCAGGCTTCGTCAATCACCGGCTGCTTCTCGTTGCTGCGGCTGAAGATCAGCGCCAGAAACTCGCGCGCCTTGGGAGAGCCTGCATCGGCGGCGCGCCGGTAGTACTGGATCGCGGTGGCGAAATTGCGCTGCACGCCGCGCCCCAGGTGGTAGCGGTAGGCCAGCTCCAGCAGCGCATTGGCATTGCCTTCATCGGCGCGCGCACGCAGGCGACCCAATTGCTCGGAGGTGCTGGCGCGCTGGTAGCTGGCGATGCGGGCCAGGTTCTGTGCTGCCGTCTGGCTGCCGCCGGCCTGCGCCTGGGCGTACAGCTCCTTGGCTTCGTTCATGCGCCCTTCGAGCTCGCGCTCGACGGCCAGGTCGTTGAGCGCCATGGCATCGCCATCGCGCGCAGCCTGTTCCAACAGCAGGCGCGACTGCTGCATGGCCCTGGGGCCGGTCACCCGGCGCTCGACCAGGGACAGCAGGTAGGTGGCTTTCGCCAGGCGCGCATCGGCCGCGCGCTGCAGCCATTGGCGGCCAGCGGGTACATCGCGCACACCGCCGGTGCCCGTACCCAGCATGTAGCCCAGCGCGGCCATCGCGCGTGCATCGCCTTGTGCTGCGGCCTGGCCCAGCCATTGGCGGGCCTGCGCACCGGCTTGGGGCAGACCGGCATTGTGGTAGTAGTACATGCCCAGCTCGAACTGGGCGCTGACCTCGCCTTCCTGCGCCTGCCTGCGCAGCGCCTGCAGGCTGGCATCACTGCGCGGGGCAGGCACGCGTATCGATGAGCCCGGCGCCGCAGGCGCTGCTGGTGCAGCGCTGCTGCTGGCGGCCGTGCCGGCATCGCCAGCACCTGCCGAGGGCAGCACAATCGCTGCCCAGCTGGCGCAGGCATGCAGCAGCAGGCTGCCGGTCAGCGCCACGAGTCCGGCACGGCGGCCGGTGGCTGCAAGGCGGCTCATGGCTTCTTGCCGCTGCGTGCGGCGGCGGGCGGGGTGGCGACGGCAGCCACGGGGCCTTCGACTTCCCAGCGCAGCTGCGACTGCGCGATGACACCGGTCTGTGCGGCAATCTGCTGCTGCACCGCCTCGATGCTGGTCACGCCCTCGATCGGCGCGAGCTGGGCCTGGGTGAGGGCCACCGGCACGCGGCCAGTCAGCGGTTTGACCGTCTGTGCGCAGTACACCTGCTCCACACCGGGGCGGGCGGTCTCGATCAGAAAGGAGTTGGCCTGCGATACATCGGGCACCATCAGCCCGATGCGGCCCTGGGCCACCACGGCCTGCTGCTGCGGATTGGGATAGACCTGGGTGACCACCTGGGCGGCATCCTGGTAGTAGCAGTAGAGGAAGCCGGTGCGGGCGGGCGCCACGCGCAGCACCACCGAGGTGCCGATGGGCAGCTGCGATGCCAATTCCTTGTGGCCGAGCAGCGACAGGGTCAGCGCATCGCTGGTCGGCTCGTTGTCGGGCAGGCCGTGGGGGCGCGGCTTGAGTTCATCGCTTTGCGGCGAGTAGCTGGAGGCGATCTTGTCATCGGCCGACATGCCGGCATACAGGCGCAGCAGGCCCATGTAGGTCTCAAAGTTGACGGTGCCCACAGGGGTCAGGTCCAGCGAGGCCTGGTAGAGCGCCAGCGCATTGCGCAGTGCGGTGGAGTCGTTGCCATCGATGGGGCCGTTCCAGGCGCCTTCGGCCCGCAGCACGCGCTGGGCCAGGTTGATGCGGTCTGCCGGGCCCTGTTCATCGAACCAGGTGCGCATCTGGCGCTTGAACTCGGGATGGTTCTGCTCGTAGTCGATGCATTCCCAGTACGGTACCTTGGCCCATTTGCCCACCAGCTCGATGGTGGCCAGATCGACCAGCAGGCGCACCGCTGCGCCTGCGCCCTGGTTCACGTCGGCGGCGACTTCGTACTGCACGCCCAGGCGGTAGATGTGCTTGGGCAGGCCGGTGGCGCGGCCGCCGATCTCGACCGAGCGGCCGCCGGTGGCGACGACCAGCTCGTTGGCCGAGTCCAGACCCGGGTAGAGCGTGCGGGAGTTCATGTCGCCCAGATGCAGATCCAGCCCCACCACGGTGCCCAGCAGATCCCAGCTGTAGCCGGTGTCGGTATTGGCGGTGGAGACCCCCAGGCTGCTGCGCTTGGAGACCACCGTCTTGTCGCCAAAGCTGATGGCGCCCGAGACATAGATCTGCGGCTTGCGCAGCTCGATCTGGCCGTTGTTGAGCAGCAGGCTGGTCATCGTCTGCACGGTGTCCTGCTTGAGCGCATCGACTTCGTAGTCCACCACCCGGAACGCCTGGCTGGTGCGCGACATGCGCGACAGCGCAGTGATTACCATCTCCTTGGTGCCGGTGGAGAACAGGCCCGACGGGTCCGGGATGCTCTTGACCGCCACCAGCGTCGAGGGCACCTGCTCGGCCGCGAGCATGCGGTCCATGCAGGCCAGGCCCTCGCGCATCGCCGATGCGGATTTGGTCGGGGTGACCAGCGGCGCTTGTTCGGTGATGCCCTTTTCAATGATGTCCTTGCGGTCGGACAGCGTAGGCTGGATGCTGCAGGCCGACAAGGCCAGCACGCAAGGCGCCACAGCCAGGCGGCGAATCGATGAAAGATGCATGGTGTTTATTCTTTATGGCGATGGTGGAGCTGCATCCGCAGCGCTGCTGCCGCTGCGGCCAGCGCCCTGCCGGGCTCCCTGGCCCCGCAGTGCATGTGCCTGAGCCCGGAGCTCCGGCGTGGCTGCCATCGTGTTTATTCGTGTTTATTTGCAGATGTTGATCACGGAGCCCCGCACGACGGTGACCTGGTCGGCGTTGCCTGCGCCATACCGGTTTCCGATCCCGGCAGTGCCTTCCTGGATCTGCGGGGCGGCACCCACATTGGTGTTGCAGTTCTTGCCCGAAGGGCCGGTGACCATTTCTCGCTCGATCGCCGATCGCGAATCCTGCTCCGTCAGGTAGTTGCGGGCCATCGCGTTGCTCACCTTGTTGCGCGAGGCCGGATCGAGGCCGCTGCGGCCGGCGGGCGGTTTTTGCTGCGCCTGCGCGGCGGCGCATAACAGGGCCAGGACACAGGCCCCGACATAGCTGGCTTTCATGCGCAGTCTCCTTGAGGGACCCTCTGCACAACGTTCTGCCAGGGTGGGGACGCGGCCGCATCCATTCCCGGGGCAAAGGCTCTGCAGAGGATCTTTTTTTTGAGGGGCTGACCAGCGTATGGCTTTGGGCGCATGCGGTGGCCAGCAGGTGGGAAAGGGGGATTACTTGCCGTCGTTGGACGCCAGATTTTGCTCGGCCTTGGTCATCGCGCCGATGGCCATATTGGCGACAGCACCGTTGGTGACCGAGACTTCCTGCTTGTTATTGCCGCCGATATTGACGTTGCCCTTGTTGGAGGCCAGATTCTGCTTGGCGGTGGCACCAGCGCCAATCGCCATATTGGCGACTGCGCCGTTTTTCACGGTGACCTTCTGGTCATTGTTGCCCTTGATCTTCACTTCCGCTTGCGCAGACATGGCCATAGCGGAAACCGAAACCAGAACTGCTAAAAACTTCTTCATAAAAATCTCCTCGTTACTGAAAGAATATGGTGCACTTCTTGGGTATGCACCTCTGCAGTCAGCTCCCCGTGGCGGAGAAACCGAACCGTTCACCGGCGTGCGGTCGCATGGCGCCCTGCTACCGCCCGCCAATGTTCACTACGCTGCGCATGCCAGTGCCGGTGGCCTGGTTGACCACAGGCCCGCCGACCGAGACGACCTGGCTGCCGCTGCCGACGCCGCCGTTGCGCGACGCAATATTCAATTCGCTATAGGCCCCGAAACTGGCCATGTTCGCGACCACGCCATTGACCGAGGTCACCTGGTTGTTGCCGCGGATATGGGTGATGTTCTTGTTGGACGAGATATTCATCACCGCATGGGCTGCCGGGCCGGAGATATTGACGATGCCGCCATTGACCACCACCTGCTGGTTGTTCTGGGCGAATACCGAGGCGCTCAGCCCCCAGCCCACGCACAGCAGCAGATGCCGCTGCGGTGCCAGTGCGCGGATCCATGCCTGCGCAGTGCGTGTAATGGATTGATGGCCCATGGTCAGTTACTCCTTGCCGATAGACGAAAACTTGCTAAGGCGTGTTTTTAACTGCAGTCGGGCGCGCAGAAATGACGAGTTGAAACCGGGTGAATCATGAATATTTCATGACACAAGAAATATTTAGTAGCAGATGAATTTGATTTTTAGATGATGCCTATAGAAAATCAATATGGTCGTAACAACCAGATTACATATAGGCTCATAGACTGAGTCGATCCTTCCAAGGTTTCTTTACAAAGATCTGCAAATTGGCAACTTGCTTTACTTTTGAGCTTTGTTTTTACGAATAAGTAAAAAAGCCTGCCCAAACCGGGCAGGCTCTGAAGAGGATTAGCTTAGGCGCTATAAAAAAAGCAGCCACCTGGGCTGCTCCTAGTATTTACCCTGATTAGTGACCGAGGGCAGGGCACGCAGCCCTGCCCCGGCCAGGTGACCGCTCAGGCACCGGCCTTGACCTTCAGGCGCCAGGCGTGCAGCAGCGGCTCGGTGTAGCCCGAGGGTTGCTCCTTGCCCTTGAACACCAGGTCCAGTGCGGCCTGGAAGGCCGCGCCTTGGGGGTTGGCCACCAGGCTCTTGTAAGCCGCATCGCCAGCGTTCTGGCCATCGACGACCTGGGCCATGCGGGCGAAGCTGTCGCGCACCATCGCCTCGGTCACGATGCCGTGCTGCAGCCAGTTGGCGATGTGCTGGCTGGAGATGCGCAAGGTGGCGCGGTCTTCCATCAGGCCCACGTTGTGGATGTCAGGCACCTTGGAGCAGCCCACGCCCTGGTCGATCCAGCGCACCACATAGCCGAGGATGCCCTGCACGTTGTTGTCCACTTCCTGCTGCTTCTCGGCATCGCTCCAGTTCGGGTTGGCGGCCACGGGCACCTGCAGGATGGCATTGAGCAGGTTGTCGCGCTCGGCGTCGGCGCTGGTCTTTTCCAGCTCCTTTTGCACCTCGGCCACATTGACCTGGTGGTAGTGCAGTGCATGCAGGGTGGCGCCGGTGGGCGAGGGCACCCAGGCGGTGTTGGCGCCGGCCTTGGGCTGGGCAATCTTCTGCTCCAGCATGGCCTTCATCAGATCAGGCATGGCCCACATGCCCTTGCCGATCTGGGCGCGGCCGCGCAGGCCCATCGTCAGGCCCACCAGCACATTGCTCTTTTCGTAGGCGGGCAGCCAGGCGCAGGTTTTCATGTCGGCCTTGCGCACCATCGGGCCGGCGTACATCGCGGTATGCATTTCGTCGCCAGTGCGGTCCAGGAAGCCGGTATTGATGAACGCCACGCGCGCAGGCGCTGCAGCAATCGCGGCCTTCAGGTTCACCGTGGTGCGGCGCTCTTCGTCCATGATGCCCAGCTTGACGGTGTTGGCGGGCAGGCCCAGCATCTGCTCGACGCGGCCGAACAGCTCATCGGCAAAGGCTGCTTCGGCGGGGCCGTGCATCTTGGGCTTGACGATGTAGACACTGCCGGTGCGGCTGTTGCGGATGCCGTGCGCACCCTTGCCCTGCAGATCGTGCATCGCAATGGCGGTGGTCACCACCGCGTCCATGATGCCTTCAGGAATCTCTTGCTTGTCTGCACCCCAGAGGATGGCCGGGTTGGTCATCAGGTGGCCGACATTGCGCAGGAACATCAGCGAGCGGCCATGGAGCTTGAGGCTGTCGCCGTTGGCCGCCTTGTATTCGCGGTCGGCGTTAAGGCCACGGGTCACTGTCTTGCCGCCTTTGTCGAAGGACTCGGTCAAGGTGCCTTTGAGAATGCCCAGCCAGTTGGCATAGCCGTTGACCTTGTCTTCGGCATCCACGGCTGCAACGGAGTCTTCCAGGTCCAGAATGGTCGACAGCGCAGCTTCGACAACCACGTCAGAGACGCCGGCGGCGTCGCTGCTGCCAATGGGGGTGGCCTTGTTGATGATGATGTCGATATGCAGGCCATGGTTCTTCAGCAGCACCGACTGGGGCGCTGCCGCATCGCCTTGGTAGCCGACAAACTTGGCAGCATCCTGCAGGCCCGTCTTGCTGCCGTCCTTGAGAGAGACGGCCAGTTGGCCGCCTTCAACGGTGTAGCCGGTGGCATCGGCATGCGAGCCCCGGGCCAGTGGCGCGGCCTGGTCGAGGAACTGGCGCGCATAGGCGACGACCTTGGCGCCGCGCACAGGGTTGTAGCCCTTGCCCTTTTCTGCGCCACCGTCTTCGCTGATCACATCGGTGCCATAGAGCGCGTCGTACAGCGAGCCCCAGCGGGCGTTGGCTGCATTGAGCGCGTAGCGGGCATTGAGAATGGGCACCACCAGCTGGGGGCCGGCTTGCACGGCCAGCTCGGAGTCCACGTTCTCAGTGCTGGCCTTCACGTCCTGGGGCTGTTCGACCAGGTAGCCGATCTGGGTCAGAAACTGGCGGTAGGCCGGCATGTCGGTGATCGGGCCGGGGTGGGCCTTGTGCCAGTGGTCCAGCTCGGTCTGCAGGCGGTCACGCTCGGCCAGCAGCGCGGCGTTCTTGGGCGCCAGGTCGGAGACGATGGCATCGAAACCTTGCCAGAACGCAGCGGGCTCCACGCCGGTGCCTGGCAGCACCTGGGTGTTCACAAAGTCATACAGAGTCTGGGCCACTTGCAGGCCGTGGACGGTGGTGCGTTCAGTCATGGTGTCTACCTTTCAATACATATCAACTGCAGTCGCCTCAGGAGCGCAAGGCCCTCGGGCAGCATCAGCACACTTTATTCCATACCCCATAGCGCAATCAATCCATTAAAAACACTTTGATATATGACTTTTTTGGATGTAATCGAACACTGCTACCGCCGTGTCCGGCCCAAAGCTTTGATGGATTGCATGAAATGATCCGCTTTATTTATGTCTCAGATGGTGTGGGCGGGGCTTGGGGTGGTCTGCGCGGGCGGGCATCCTGGCGCTCAGCGTCCATTAGCACAGTTGTTGCCGAAAAGTAGCAGGCCGTCAGAAAATGCGCACAAAGATTGATGCACGTCAGAAATGATCAGATACAATCATTTTTATCGAAAGGCGGTAATTTCCCACGCGCCTTCGTCTTTTTCAGGAGTGTGTTTCATGGCGAACTTGACCGACAGCTTGAATGATCTGATGTCTCTGGAAGGCGCGCTGTGTGCAGCCGTGGTGGACTACAACAGCGGCATGATGCTGGCGAGCGCCGGCACCGGCGTGGACATGGAGCTGGCGGCTGCCGGCAACACCGAAGTGGTGCGTGCCAAGATGAAGACCATCAAGGCGCTGGGCCTCAATGAGAACATTGACGACATCCTCATCACCTTGGGCAAGCAATACCACATCATTCGCCCCTGCTCGCGCCTGGCTGGCATCTTCGTGTACTACGTGCTCGACAACAAGCGCGCCAATCTGGCATTGGCACGCCGCAAGGTCACCGACGTCGAAGCCGGCATCACCATGTAATGGCGGGCTGGCGCCATTGCCAGCTCCGGGTGCCGATAAGCTTGCAGATGGCTCCCACGGCCCTCTCCACGGGCGCGGGGCCTGCGTTGACTGCAGGCCGTCGCAAATAACACACGGTTTGTTACGAATCCTGCTTGCGGTTCCCAGGCGCTGTTTTGCGGATGGATGCAAGCCAGTCCAAGGGCTGCTGCTATCTAATTAGCACAGGCCTGCGCTGGGACTACGGCATCCGTGACAGCGGTGCACAGCGGATGATTGCTCGAATCAGAAGTGACTTATTAGAATCATCTATACCTTTATAAGGTAGCAGTGGTTGATCTAGATCACATAGATTGGAGTGGTTATGGCAAATCTGAACGACAGCTTGAACGATTTGATGTCGATGGACGGCGCCCTGTGCGCTGCTGTGGTGGACTACAGCAGCGGCATGATGCTGGGCAGCGTAGGCACTGGCGTGGACATGGAGCTGGCAGCGGCCGGCAACACCGAAGTGGTGCGCGCGAAGATGAAGACGATGAAGGCCCTGGGTCTGAACGACAACATCGACGACATCCTCATCACCCTGGGCAAGCAGTACCACATCATTCGCCCCTCTCAGCGGCTGTCCGGCATCTTCGTCTATTACGTGCTGGACAAATCCCGCTCCAACCTGGCGCTGGCGCGCCGCAAGGTGGCGGATGTGGAATCGAACATGAGCATGTGATTGCGCGTTGCCGCGATCACCGGGCGGGCCTGATGGGCCCGCTTTTTTTCGTGCGTATTCCAGCGAAGCCGATGCTGGCCGTCGTGTTGCGGTGTGTCAGGCGGACACCAGCGGCGCGCGGAACTGGTAGCCCACTTTCTGCTGCGACTGCAGCGGCACGGCCAGCGGCGTGGCCTTTTCGATGCGGCGGCGCAGGCGGTAGATCGTGGCATGCAGACTGTTGTCGGAGTCGCTCGCCGTCGGATAGCCCAGCAGCTCCCGGATCTGGTCCCGGCCGACGACGGCGCCCTGGGCCTTGAGAAAGCACTGCATCAGCATCAGGTCGGTGGGGCTCAGCTCGACGCTCTGGCCATCGGGCGTCATCAGGATGCTGCGGTGGCTGTCGAGCTTCCAGGCCGTTGCCACCTGGGCGGTGGTCATGATGCGGCGGTGCACGGCGCGCACGGCCAGCTCCACCTGCTCGAAAGTCACCGGCTTGGTCAGGTACATGTCGGCGCCGGCATGGATGACTTCGCCAAACACTTCGGGGCCCAGCCGGCCCGAGACGATCAGCACACCCGCCTGGCTGCGCTTGCGCAGAATGCGCAGCAGCTCGGTGCCATTGACGCCGGGCAGCATCAAATCCAGCACATAGAAGTCGAAGCGGTAGGGCTCGATGTCGGCCAGCAGGTCGCTGCTGTCGTTGTAGACCTGCACCTGGACGCCCTGGTTGCGCAGGTGCTGGGCCAGAAATTCGCTGTATTCGGGGTCGTCGTCGACCAGGGCGAGCGTGGCGGGAAGCATGGTGTATCGGTTGAAAGAATACTGTCGGTGTAAAGGCCTGGGAAGCGAGAACCAACTTCAGCAGGGGCAGGGTGTTGCGGTCATCGCTGTGCTGGCTAGTCGTCCAGCCCTTGGGGCAACTCCATGCGCATGATGGTGCCGTTTGGCTGGCGCGGCAAGGCCTGGACGGTGCCCTGGTGCAATTGCACCACCGAGCGCACGATGAACAGCCCCAGGCCGGCGCCGGCGCGGTGGCGATGGTCACTGCCACGCGTACCCTTTTCGAACAGGCGGGGACGCAGGCTATCGGGAATGCCCGGGCCTTCGTCGATCACCTCGATGATCAGCGCCAGCGGGTCGTCCGAATCGGCCAGGCGCAGCAGCACCGGGCTGTCTGCAGGGGCGTAGTTGAGCGCGTTGTTGAGCAGGTTGCGAATGGTCAGCCGCATCAGCGCCGGGTGCAGCTGTACGGTGCGTGCCTCGGCGTCCCAGACCACCTGGATGCGGGGACGGGCATCGGCGGCGATATCGTGCAGCACCAGGTTGACCAGGGTGGGCAGATCGGTATCGGAGGATGCGCCGGCACGCCCGCCGACGGCCAGGATGGTGCCGGCAGCCAGGGTGTTGTCCAGGGTGCCGATGACCTGCTGCAGCACATGTTCGGCGCGCAGCAGGGCCTTGGTGGCCGGCGTGGTCTGGGCCAGTTGCAGGTCGGCAATGGCGGACATGGTAGCCTGCATCGCGGCCGAGGCATTGTTCAGCGGCTGGCGGATCTCATGCGACAGCAGCTGCAGCATCTCGCTGTGCTCGGCCAGCATCGCGGTGCGCCAGTCCAGCAAGGTGCGCATTTTCAGCAACTCGCCCTTCTCTTCGCTGCGTTCGGGATTGGTGGATGACAGCGCGGCCAGCTGAGCGCGCAGCGCATCGGCCTGCGCCGCATTGGCGTATTCAGCGCTGCAGTCCTGCATCAGCATCAGCACGCCCTGGGCGCTTTTGCTGCCTGCAGACCCAGGCCAGAGGTGGGGCGAAAGACTGACACGGCGCCAGGCGAGCTGGCCATGGGCATCGGTCTTGCACGTGTCGAACTGCTGGCGCTGGCCTTGCGCGGCAGCCTGCAGGGCCTCCTGGTGCTGCAGTGCAAAGGCGGGGGGCAGCGCCTCGCCCAGCAGCTGGCCTGCGATGCCGGTGCTGGGCACGCCAAACCATTCGCACCATTGCGGCGAGGCCAGGCGCAGGCGCTGGTCGCGCCCCCAGTACGCCATCGCCACCGGGCTGCTGCCAAACAGGCGCAGCAGCTGCGCCGGGGCATACCAGAGGGTGTCGGCGCTGGACGGGGTGCTGGAAGGCGGCGTTGAAGCAAGCGGCATAGGAGCGGGGGCGCAGGAAAAGAGCGGCTGTCAATGATGTCGCAGCGGGATGTGCGCTTTCATGCGCCCGCCAGGCCGGAGCCCCGATGATAATAGGCGGTGGCCCAGCCAGCGCGTCGCTCAAGCGCGGGCCGGCAGGCTTTGCATATTTTCTGTGTTCTGGTATGGATCGCCTCAAGCAGCTCGAATCATTTGTCGCCATCGCCTCGCGCGGCAGCCTCACGGCGGCTGCCAAGGCCGAAGGCGTGGCCCCGGCCATCATGGGCCGCCGGCTCGATGCGCTGGAGGAGCGCCTGGGCGTCAAGCTGCTCGTGCGCACCACCCGCAAGCTGACCTTGACCTACGAGGGCGCGGCCTTTCTCGAAGACTGCCAGCGGCTGCTGGCCGAGCTGGCCAGTGTCGAGGCCAGCGTCAGCGCCGGCGGCATCAAGGCCACCGGGCATCTGCGCGTGACCGCGCCAGCCGGCTTTGGGCGGCGCCATGTCGCGCCGCTGCTGCCGCTCTACCATGCGCGCCATCCCGAGGTCACGATCTCGCTGAACCTGAGCGACCGGCTGGTGGACCTGGCCGGCGAGGGCTATGACTGCGCGATCCGCGTGGGCGATCTGCCCGACTCGTCGCTGGTGAGCGTGCGCGTGGCGGACAACCGGCGCCTGTGCGTGGCGACCCCGGAGTACCTGCGCCGCCGTGGCATTCCCCGCCACCCCAGCGAACTGAACCAGCATGACTGCCTGACCCTGTCGAGCGAGGCCTCGCAGACGCGGGGATGGGCTTTTCGCATGCCGGCTGCGGCGGGCGGCAGCGAGGTGGTCTACCTCAAGCCCGGCGGGCCGCTCGATTGCTCGGACGGCCAGGTATTACATGACTGGTGCCAGCAAGGCTGGGGCATTGCCTGGCGCAGTACCTGGGAGGTCGAGGCGGAGATCGCCGCCGGCCGCCTGGTGGAGGTGCTGGAGGACTTTGCCGCACCTCCCAATGGCATTTATGTGATGTTCCAGCAGCGCAAGCACCTGCCGCTGCGGGTGCGCTTGTGGATCGATTTCGTCAAGCAGCACTACGAACGTGCCGATTTTTGGAAGAAGATGGAGTAACACGATGACTTTGGAAGCTGTTCTGGCCTGTCTGCACCTGCTGGCCTTGTTGACCATGGTGGTTTTTCTCTCCAGCGAGGCGGCGCTGTGCCGGGGTGAGTGGATGAATGCGGCTGTCGTGCAGCGCCTGGCGCGCCTCGATCTGGTCTACGCCTTTGCCGCGCTGGCGGTGCTGGCCACCGGCCTGCTGCGCCTGTTTCTCGGGGCCAAGGGGGTGACCTGGTATGTCAGCCAGCCGCTGTTCCACCTGAAGATGACCCTGGTTGTCGTCGGTGTGGTGCTGTCGTTCAAGCCGACAGCCGTGTTCCGCCGCTGGTTACGGCAATTGCGCGACAATGGCGCTTTGCCTGGGGACGCCGAGGTGCGCGCCACGCGCAAATGGGTCATGTGGCAAGCCCACCTGATTCCCGTGATCGCCGCCGTCGCCGTGTTTTATGCCCGGGGCTGGTAAACCGGCCCAGCGCTGGTAACTGCTTCGTCTAAGTTTCAAATATGTTGCAAGTCAAAAAAGATTTGCTCGCAGTGCTTGCTGCCGAGCTCGAGAAATTGTCGCCTGGCGCAGGTAGCCGCGCGGCCTTTGAAACGCCCAAGGTGGCAGCGCATGGTGACTATGCGGTGACCGCCGCGATGCAGCTGGCCAAGCCGCTCAAGGCCAACCCCCGCGCACTGGGCGAGCAGCTCAAGGCCGCGCTGGAAGCCACGCCCGCGTTTGCGCAATGGGTGGATGCGATCGAGATCGCTGGCCCCGGCTTTTTGAACCTGCGCCTCAAGCCCGCTGCCAAGCAGCAGGTGGTGCAGGAGGTGCTGTCCCAGGGCGAGCGCTTTGGCATGCAGCCGCAGCGCGATGAAAAGATCATCGTCGAGTTCGTCTCGGCCAACCCCACCGGCCCGCTGCACGTGGGCCACGGCCGCCAGGCCGCGCTGGGTGATGCCATCTGCAACCTCTATGCCAGCCAGGGCTGGTCGGTGCACCGCGAGTTCTACTACAACGACGCGGGTGTGCAGATCGACACCCTGACCAAGAGCACCCAGCTGCGTGCCAAGGGCTTCAAGCCCGGTGACGATTGCTGGCCCACCGACAGCGACAACCCGCTGGCCAAGAACTTCTACAACGGCGACTACATCGGCGACATTGCCCAGGCGTTCCTCGCCAAGCAGACGATCGAGGCCGATGACCGCACGTTCACCGCCAATGGCGATGTCGAAGACTACGACAACATCCGCAACTTTGCGGTCGCCTACCTGCGTAACGAGCAGGACAAGGACCTGCAGGCCTTCAACCTCAAGTTCGACGAGTACTACCTCGAATCGAGCCTGTACCAGAATGGCCATGTGGACGAGACCGTCCAGCGCCTGATCGCCAGCGGCCATACCTATGAGCAGGATGGCGCGCTGTGGCTGCGCACCACCGACTTCGGTGACGACAAGGACCGCGTGATGCGCAAGTCCGACGGCACCTACACCTACTTTCTGCCCGATGTGGCCTACCACACGCAAAAGTTCCTGCGCGGCTACGGCAAGGCCGTCAACATCCAGGGCACGGACCACCACGGCACCATTGCCCGCGTGCGTGCCGGCCTGCAGGCGGTCAACGTCGGCATCCCCCAGGGCTACCCTGACTACGTGCTGCACACGATGGTGCGCGTGGTGCGCGGCGGCGAGGAAGTCAAGATCAGCAAGCGCGCCGGCAGCTATGTGACATTGCGCGACCTGATCGAGTGGACGAGCAAGGATGCGGTGCGCTTCTTCCTGCTGTCGCGCAAGCCCGATACCGAATACACCTTCGACGTCGATCTGGCCGTGGCCCAGAACAACGACAACCCGGTGTTCTACGTGCAGTACGCCCATGCGCGCATCTGCTCGGTGCTGCGCGGCTGGCAGGAGCAGGGCGGCGCCGGCCTGCCTGCGCTGGCGGGCATCGACCTGGGCGCGCTGCAAGGCCCCCAGGCCCAGGCCTTGATGCAGATGCTGGCCCAGTATCCCGAGATGCTGACCAATGCTGCCGATGGCAATGCGCCGCATGATGTTACGTTCTACCTGCGTGACCTGGCTTCGGCCTACCACAGCTACTATGATGCAGAGCGTATCCTGGTCGATGACGAAGCCACCAAATTGGCCCGTCTGGCCTTGGTGGCAGCGGTAGCCCAAGTGCTGCGCAACGGCCTGGCCGTGCTGGGCGTCAGTGCCCCGGAACGCATGTGATTTTGCGAGAAAAGGTAATAACTGCAATGCGACGACATCAACGTGGTGGAACCATCCTGGGCCTGATCCTGGGGCTGCTGGTGGGCGTGGGCGCGGCGTTGGCCGTCGCCGTGTACGTCACCAATGTGCCGGTGCCGTTTGTCAACAAAGGTGGCGTCAAGGGCGAAGCCAAGGACAAGGCCGAGGCGCAGCGTAACCAGAACTGGGACCCGAACTCGCCGCTGTACGGCAAGAACCCTGCGCGTGCGCCGGCTGCGGTGGCACCGGCTGCGCAGGGGGTGGTGGTGCCCGAGCCACCGCGCACGGTGGCCGACAACGCCACCCCGCCGGTCGAGGCCAAACCCGCCAAACCCGAAGTGGTGCTGCCGGATGCCAGCAAGCCCGCTGACAAGCCGGCAGACAAGACACAGGTGGCCAAGCTCGATCCCAAGGCCGGCCAGGGCGCCGATCCGCTGGGAGACCTGGCCAAGGCGCGCAGTGCGGATGGCACCGATGGCTTCCAGTACTTCGTGCAGGCCGGTGCGTTCCGCACCCAGTCCGATGGCGATGCGCAGCGCGCCAAACTGGCAATGATGGGTTGGGAAGCCAGGGTGAGCGAGCGTGAGGTCAATGGCCGCACGGTATACCGGGTGCGCGTGGGACCCTTCAACAAGCGCGATGATGCCGATGGCCTCAAAGGCAAGCTCGATGGCGCTGGCGTCGATGCGCAGATCGTCCGCGTGCAGCGTTGAACTTTTGGCGGTGCCGCGCACTCCTAACCGCAACTTGTCACTGGAGTTAACAAAACATGAAACGTCGTGAGTTTTCCACTTTCGCGGCTTCCGCTACGGCCGCTTCCGCGCTGAGCCTGCCTTTCGCCACCGGCGCCAATGCGCAGGCCAAGTTCAAGGAAGGCAAGGACTACATCAAGCTGGCCAAGCCGGTGACCCCTGATGCACCCGCTGGCAAGGTGGAAGTGATCGAATTCTTCTGGTACAGCTGCCCCCACTGCAATGCCTTCGAGCCGCAGTTCGAAGCCTGGGCCAAGTCGGCTCCGAAGAACCTGCAGATCCGCCGCGTGCCGGTCGCCTTCAACAACACCTTTGTGCCCCAGCAGAAGATCTACTTTGCGCTGGAGTCGATGGGCCTGATCCCCGAGGTGCATGTCAAGGTGTTCCGCGCGATCCATGTCGAGCGCCAGCGCCTGAACAAGGACGAGGAAATCTTCGCCTGGATGGACAAGAACGGCGTGAACCTCGCCAAGTTCAAGGAAGCCTACAACTCGTTCAGCGTGGCAGGCCAGGTGCGCAAGGCGACCCAGCTGCAGGAGTCCTATGGCGTCGAAGGTGTGCCATCGCTGGGCGTGGCCGGCAAGTACTACACCGACGGCACCCGTGCAGGCTCGATGAGCAATGTGCTGCAGGTGGTAGAGTTCCTGGCTGCACAAGGCTGAACGGACTTCCCACCGCGATAGACAAGGCCCGCGCACGCGGGCTTTTTTGTGCCGAAAACGGTCCAACGCTCCAGCATGGCTACAATGGGGCAGAGCAAGATTCATGCCTTTATGAGACACCGTATTTTTACCTCTTTGTTGCTGGCAGCGGCCCTGACCGTGCCGCTGCTGTCGCATGCCGAGCGTGCAGACCGCACCAAGCCCATGAACATCGAGGCGGACGATGGCCGCCATGATGAACTCAAGCAGACCAGCGTCTTCACGGGCAATGTGGTGGTGACCAAGGGCACCATCATCATCCGTGGCGCGCAGCTGACGGTGAGCCAGGACCGCGACGGCTTCCAGCATGGCGTGGTCACCGCTGCACCGGGCAAACTGGCGTTCTTCCGCCAAAAACGTGATTCCGCACCGGGCGCTCCCGACGAGTTCGTCGAAGGCGAAGGAGAGGTCATCACCTATAACGGCCGCGATGACACCGTGCATTTCGAGCGGCGGGGTGAGCTGCGCCGCTACCGCGAGACCACGCTGACCGACCAGGTCAGCGGCCCGCTGATCGTCTACAACAACCTGAGCGATACCTTCACCGTCTCCGGCCAGAAGGGCGCCCAGGCGGCCGATCCCAAGCCCGGCGCGCCCAAGAAGGACCGTGTCCGTGTGATCCTGACCCCCAAGGCAGATGGCAAGGCGGACGACAAGGCCAGCAGTCCGGCCAAGCCCGCAGCCGACGACAAGACGCCATTGCGCCCCAGCACCCAACTGAACGACGGAGCCAAGTAACCGTGGCAGAGAATTCGTCGACCATTTCCGTCAACGCCCGGGTGGCCACCAGCGACCAGCGCAGCCAGCTCGAGGTGTTGCATCTGGAGAAATCCTACGGCAGCCGCAAGGTGGTCAAGGACGTATCGCTGTCCGTGCGCAAGGGCGAAGTGGTGGGTTTGCTCGGCCCCAACGGCGCTGGCAAGACCACCTCGTTCTACATGATCGTCGGCCTGGTGCGCAGCGATGGCGGCGACATCCGCATCGATGGGCAGTCGGTCGCCAATATGCCGATCCACCAGCGCTCGCAGCTGGGCCTGTCCTACCTGCCGCAGGAAGCCTCGATCTTCCGCAAACTCAGCGTGCAGGACAACGTACGCGCCGTGCTGGAGCTGCAAAAGGACGAGCATGGCAAGTCGCTGTCGCGCGCCGAGGTCGAGCGCCAGCTGACCGCATTGCTGCAGGAGCTGCGTGTCGAGCATCTGCGCGAGTCGCCATCGGTCGCGCTCTCTGGTGGTGAGCGCCGGCGGGTCGAAATCGCCCGCGCGCTGGCCACCCAGCCCCGTTTCATCCTGCTCGACGAACCCTTCGCCGGCATTGACCCGATCGCCGTGATCGAGATCCAGCGCATTGTGGCTTTCCTCAAGGAACGTGGCATTGGCGTGCTGATCACTGACCACAATGTGCGTGAAACCCTGGGTATCTGTGACCATGCCTGCATCATCAGCGATGGCAAGGTGCTGGCCGCAGGGACGCCGCAAGAGATTGTGGAGAACGCAGAGGTTCGGAGGGTGTACCTGGGTGAGCATTTCCGCATGTGATACTGCACGCCCTGGCGGGCGTGCGAGCCAAGAAGCCGCCCCTCACATTGGGGCTGGCGGGGCTGATCCGTTGCCAGCTGCCGCAGCCGCAGCGGGGGCTCTGCGATGATGCCTTCGCTGTCACTGCGCGTATCGCAGAACCTGACGCTGACGCCTCAGCTGCAGCAGTCGATCCGCCTGCTGCAGCTGTCCACGCAGGAGCTGACGCAGGAAGTCGAGCAGATGCTCGACGAAAACCCGTTTCTGGAGCGCGAGGGCGATGATGCGCCCGAATCCGAACCGGGCAAGGACGCCGCCGAATCTGCTGAATCTGCCGAGTCCACCGAGGCTGCAGATGCGGCCGACAAGGTTGCCGACCTCGTGACCGGCACCGACCCCGGCAACACCAGCGATTTCGAGCCGGGTGCATCGGATCTGCCGCTGGACTTTGGCGCCGGCAAGGAAACCGGCGTAGATGCCGAGGCAGCTGCGGGCGATTCGGCATCGGACTGGGAAGAGTGGGGCGGCGAGCTGCCGGCCCGTGCCAGTGCGGGCGATGACGATGACGAAACGCCGATGTCCGAGCGGCGCAGCGAGCACCTGAGCCTGCAGGATGTGCTGCACCGCCAGGCGCTGTCGTTGCGCCTGTGCCAGGAAGACCGGGCAGCGCTCTATTTTCTGATCGAATCGCTGAACGACGACGGCTACCTCGAAGAAACACTCGCCGAGCTGGCACAAAGCTTTGGCGATGCCAGCGACCCCGAGCGCTACGAAGCACTGCTGCACCACCTGACGGTGGCGCTGCGCCTGTTGCAAAGCCTGGAACCCATCGGTGTGGGCGCACGCAACCTGTCCGAATGCATGCAGCTGCAGATCAAGGCCCAGCAGCGGCTGCTGGATGAAGAGGGCTCGGACACGCCCGAGGCCGATGCGCTGGCGCTGGAGACCGCGTTGCTGGTCTGCCAGGAATCCCTCGACCTGCTGGCGCGCCGCGATGTGCGCAAGCTGATGCAGCTGACCGGCTGCAACGAGGCGGCGGTGCGCAGCGCGCTGGGGCTGATTGCCAAACTCGAACCCCGCCCGGGCCGGCCCTATGCCGATGTGGACCGCAATGCCATCATCCCCGATGTCATCGTGCGCCCCAGCAACGAGCGCGGCCTGCCGGTGCCCGGCTTCAGCGTGCAGCTCAATGCCGAGGTGATGCCGCGCCTGCGCGTGCAGGATGTCTATGCCAATGCCTTGCGCAGCCACAAGGGCTGCGAGGGCCATGGCGCCCTGCAGCAGCGGCTGCAGGAGGCGCGCTGGTTCATCAAGAACATCCAGCAGCGCTTTGACACTATCTTGCGTGTCTCGCAGGCCATTGTGGAGCGCCAGCGCAATTTCTTTGTGCATGGCGAGCTGGCGATGCGCCCGATGGTGCTGCGCGAGATCGCCGATGAGCTGGGTCTGCACGAATCCACGATCAGCCGCGTGACCACGGCCAAGTACATGGCCACGCCGCAGGGCACCTTCGAGCTCAAGTACTTCTTCGGCTCGGGCCTGGGCACCGAGACGGGCGGCAGCGCCTCCAGTACGGCGGTCAAGGCGCTGATCAAGCAGTTGCTGGACGAGGAAAGCGCGAAGAAGCCGCTGTCGGACGCAAAAATTGCCGACCTGCTGCAGGCCCAGGGCATTGAATGCGCGCGCCGCACCGTGGCCAAGTACCGCGAAGCGATGCGCATCCCGCCGGCCAGCCTGCGCAAGGCGCTGTAAACGCAGGCAGCACGGGCCATGAAAAAACCGCAGTGGCGTTGCACACTGCGGTTTTTGCGTTGAGGCGCTGCGGTTTTACTTCGGCCACAGCCACCAGATGAACAAGGCCAGCACGGCCAGCATCAGGCCGAACTTGGTCAGCTTGTAGGCCGTCTTGTTCCAGGCCTTGAAGCGGCGGCGGTACTGGCCCATGTAGAAGGAGACCTTGAAGATGCGGCTGATGAAGCCGCGCGGATCGCCTTCGTTGTTGGGCGAGCTGGCAGCAGCCACCACATGCGTGCCCAGCCAGCGGTTGAGCCACTGCGCAAAGCCATTCGTCATCGGGCGCTCGACATCGCAGAACAGCACGATGCGGTTGCCCTCGGACCGGTTCTCGGCCCAGTGCATATAGGTCTCGTCAAAGACCACGCCTTCGCCCTCGCGCCAGCTGTAGGGCGTGCCATCGACTTCGATCATGCAGCGGTCGTCATTGGGTGCCAGCACGGCCAGGTGGTAACGCAGCGATCCGGCGTAGGGATCGCGGTGCAGGTTGAGCTTGGCGCCGGGCGGCAGCTCGGCAAACATGGCCGCCTTGATGCCGGGGATGGACTGCACCAGCGCCGTGGTCTTGGGGCAAAGCTCCATTGCCGAGGGGTGGGCCTGGCCGTACCACTTCAGGTAGAAGCGCTTCCAGCCGGTCTTGAAGAAGGAGTTGAAGCCCGCGTCGTCGTTGTTGGCCGCTGCCTTGATCTGCATCGCCTGGTGCAGGCCGATGGCCTCTTCGCGGATCTCGCGCCAGTTGGCCTGCAGCGGGGCCAGGTCGGGGAAGGTGCTGGTGGGCAGGTACGGCGTGCGCGGTACCTTGCTGAACATCAGCATGAACACATTGAACGGCGCCGTGAAGGTGGAGTGGTCAAACAGCTGGCGCAGCAGCTTGTGCCGCACCTTGCCACGCAGGTGCATGTAGAGGCCGCAGCCAAAGAAAAGCAGCACCAGGGCCAGAACGATGATTTTTGCCATAGACAGCGATTTTAGCGACTGCGCTGTGGCGGGTGTCTGCGCGAGCGCAAACCGGCGCGCTGCAAGGCCTGCGGGGCGGTCTGATGGCCTGCTGCCAGCAGGCCTATTGCCGACGTCCCAGGCCTGCGCGCTTACTTGGGCTGTGCCGCGAAGGCGGTTTTCAGGCGCTGCAGCATCTCGCGGTTGAGCTGGCGCTGCTGGCCGCTCCAGTGCGTCATCGCCTTGTTCAGCTCGGCCTGCAGCGCATGGGCGGTCTGCCAGTCGCCCTGGCCTGCAGCCCAGATCGCATACTCGGCCATCACATCGAAGCTGCCCGAGTGCTGGCGCGCAAAGTCAAAGCTCTTGCGGGCCATCTCCTGGTCGCCCAGCTGGGCATAGGCCTTGGCCACCAGCAGGCCCACGGCCTCGGCGCGGAAATGCACGTCGGCCTGCGCAATCACGCGCAGCTGCTGCAAGGCCTGCTGCGGATGGCCGGCCTGGTAGGCGGCTTGCGCAGCGCCCCAGCGGATATCGAGGTCATTGGCAAACGGGCCCTTCATGCTGGCCTCGAAGTGGCCAAAGGCCTGCTCGGCCTGGCCGGTGGCCAGCAGCGCCTGGGCCAGGCGGATCTGGTTCTGCGCGGTGGGGCTGTAATCGTAGGCGGCCTGGGCTTCACGCACCTCGCGGGTCGGGTCCAGCGCCTTGACGGCATTGCTCGCCAGGCTGCGGGCATGGCGCTGCAGCCGTGAATTGGGCAGGTAGATGGCGAAAAAATACACCACGCTGCCCAGGAAGGGGAAGGCCAGCAGCACAAACAGCCAGTAGTTGTTCTGGCCGCTGCGCACCGCATGGACGGCAAAAAATAGCGCAATGATGACGTGTACGCCGGCTCCGAGGTAGGGCATCCGCTTATCTTTCTTCAGGGGTCTGGGGGGAGGGCCTGGGCGCACGGGGCGGCGGCCCGCTCTGGAGTCGGACTATAGCAGCCGGCCCATCATTACCGCAGCGCTATCGAGGGCCCGGCCCCGAAGGCGGCTGGCACAGTACACATTCCCATGCGCTTGCGCAGACAATGGCGCAAGCGCGTATGCTTGCGCCCCTGCTTATGAACCAACTGCATTTGTTTTTGCCCTGCGCCGCCGGCGTCGAGGGCCTTTTGGCGGACGAAGTCCATGCCATCACCGGCGCCAGCGGCCAGGACCTGTTGGTGGCGCGCGGCGGCGTCATGCTGCGCGGCATGTGGCGCGATGCGCTGCTGCTGAACCTGCACAGCCGCCTGGCCCAGCGCGTGCTGGTGGAGCTGTCGCACAGCATGTACCGCAACGAGAACGATCTCTACCGCGCTGCCAGCGAGGTGGCCTGGGAGATCTGGTTCTCGCCCAAGGAGACCTTCAAGATCGAGGTCACCTCCCAGCACAGCCCGCTGACCAGCCTGAACTTTGCGGCGCTGCGCGTCAAGGATGCGATTGCCGACCGCTTCCGCGAGCGCCGCCACGGCGTGCGCCCCAGCGTAGAGACGCACCACCCCGATGTGCGCGTGCACCTGCACCTGACCACCGATGGCGCCACCATTTATATCGACACCTCGGGCGAGGCGCTGTTCAAGCGCGGCTGGCGCGAGGACAAGGGCGATGCCCCGCTGAAGGAAACCCTGGCTGCCGCGATGATTGCCGCCAGCGGCTGGGACCCGCATGGCGACGACCCGCAGCCGCTGTACGACCCCTGCTGCGGCAGTGGCACCGTGGTCATCGAGGCCGCCCAGATTGCGCGCAAGATCCCGGCGGGCATCCTGCGCCGCTTTGCGTTTGAGAAGCTGGTGCCTTTCCAGCGCCATGTCTGGGAGGCGATGCTCGACGAGGCCGAGCGCCAGATCCTGCCCCAGAGCCCGGTGGGCATCTATGGCTCGGACATCTCCTTCCGCATGGTCGACTTTGCCCAGCGCAATGCCGAGCGTGCCGGTGTGGCCGAGACCATCGAGCTGCGCGGCGGCGATGCGCTGCAGCGCATGCCCCCGAGCGAGCTACCCGGCATGATGCTGCTCAACCCGCCGTACGGCGAGCGTATTGCCGCAGCCGGCAGTGCCGGCCGCAATGCGGCCGAGCGCATGGGCCATGTCGAGCGCGCAGGGCGCGAGACGGCGCAGACCGAGGATGGCGGCGAGTTCTTCACCCAGCTGGCCAGCCACTGGAAGAAGAACTACAGCGGCTGGAGCGCCTGGATGCTGACGCCCGACCTGAAGCTGCCCGGCAAGATGCGCTTGAAGGAATCGCGCCGCACCCCCATGTGGAACGGCCCGATCGAGTGCCGGCTGTTCCGCTTTGACATGATCAAGGGCGCGCTCAAGCCCCGGGGCGAGCAGGCTGCGCCCGGCGGCCAGCGATGAAGGTCGTGCTCAAGTGGCCTTCCTGCAATGAAGGCTACACCGGGCCCCTGCCCCGGCCCGTGGTGCTGGACACCAATGTGGTGCTCGACATGCTGATCTTCGACGATCCCCACATCCCGCCGATCCGTGCGCTGGTGGCGCAGGGCGCGCTGCGCTGGATTGCCGACCAGGCCCAGCGCACCGAGCTCGAAAGGGTGCTGCACTACAGCCAGATCGCCCCGCGCGTCAGCTACTACGGCAAGACACCCGAGGGCGTGATGGCCGCCTTCGATGCGGCCGTGCAGTATGTCGATGCTGCCCCCAAGATCCGCTTTACCTGCACCGACCCGGACGACCAGCACTTTCTGGACCTGGCCAGCCAGCACCGCGCGTTACTGGTCAGCAAGGACAAGGCCGTGCTCAAGCAGCGCAAAAGGGTGGCCACCTACTACGGCGCCACCGTCGGCAACCTGCTGCAGATGGAGCCCGCCGAGGCCGAGACCGAATCTCTGGCCTGATCGCGCTGCCCACTGTGGCGCGCCAACCACCCACAGCGCCACGGGCAATCCAGCCGCCACCTGGCCCTGCGCAGGCCGCGCCGCTATCATGGGACCCAGTTGCGCAGGGACGGCCCTGCATGGCGCTGCAGCAGCGGCGCGCACCACCGCCAGGACGGCCTGGCCATTCCAAATTTCCGTTTTTCAAGGAGTTCGATATGGCCTGGGTCTATTTGCTGGTTGCCGGTGTGCTGGAGGTGGTGTGGGCGTTCACGATGAAGCAGTCCCATGGCTTCACCAACATCAAATACAGCGCGATCACCCTCGTTGCGATGATTGCCAGCTTTGGCCTGCTGTCGGTCGCGATGCGCAGCCTGCCGCTGGGCACGGCCTACACCATCTGGACCGGCATTGGTGCCGTGGGTGCGTTCCTCGTCGGCATCACGGTGCTGGGCGAGGCGCTGACGCCGATGCGCGTGGTGGCGGCCTTGCTGATTGTCAGCGGTCTGGTGCTGATGAAGCTGTCCTCTTCCTGATCCTGCATGCCTTAGGCCTGCGAACGTGTTTGCAGGCCCTGCGACAATAGCGGGATGACCGATTCTTCTATTGCTGCAGGCACCGTGCCTCGCAAGTCCCCGTCCCGGCTTTCCACGGTTGACAAGACCCGCATCGATGACACCCGCATCAAGGTGGTGCGCCCGCTGATCACGCCCGCCTTGCTGGAGGAGTGGCTGCCCATCACCGACGAGGCCTACCAGCTGGTGGCGTCGAGCCGCGCGGCCATCTCCAGGATTCTGCATGGCCAGGACGACCGCCTGGTCGTCGTCGTGGGTCCTTGCTCCATCCACGACCATGACCTGGCGATGGACTATGCGCGCCAGCTCAAGGTGCAGGCCGAAGCATTGAAGGACGACCTGCTGGTGGTCATGCGCGTGTACTTTGAAAAGCCGCGCACGACGGTGGGCTGGAAGGGCTATATCAACGACCCGCACCTCGATGGCAGCTTTGCCGTCAATGAGGGGCTGGAGCTGGCGCGCCGCCTGCTGCTGGACATTCTGGCGCTGGGCCTGCCGGCGGGCACCGAGTTTCTGGATCTGCTGTCGCCGCAGTTCATCAGTGACCTGGTCAGCTGGGGCGCCATTGGCGCGCGCACCACCGAGAGCCAGAGCCACCGCCAGCTGGCCAGTGGCCTGTCCTGCCCGGTGGGCTTCAAGAACGGCACTGATGGTGGCGTCAAGGTGGCCAGCGACGCCATTTTGGCGGCCCAGTCCGAGCATGCCTTCATGGGCATGACCAAGATGGGCCAGAGCGCCATCTTCGAGACCCGTGGCAACCAGGACTGCCACATCATCCTGCGCGGCGGCAAGCAGCCCAACTACAGCGCGGCCGATGTGCAGGCCGCCTGCGAGATGCTGGCCAAGGCCGGCCTGCATCAGCAGGTGATGATCGACCTGTCGCATGCCAACAGCAGCAAGCAGCACCGCCGCCAGATCGATGTGGCCGCCGATGTGGCCCAGCAGGTCGCAGCGGGCGACCGCCGCATCACCGGTGTGATGATCGAGAGCCATATCCACGAAGGCCGGCAAGACATCGTCGAAGGCCAGCCGCTGGCCTATGGGGTTTCGCTCACCGATGCCTGCATCAGCATGGAGCAGACCCTGCCGGTGCTGGCCCAGTTGGCGCAAGCGGTGCAGGCGCGCCGCGCTGCCAACAAGGGCTAAAACAGTCTGGACGGCTCAGCGTTGCGCCGCGCCCAGCATGATCACGCCCATGCCGGCCAGGCACAGCAGCACGCCGGCGATGTCCCAGCTGCTGGGGCGGATGCCATCGACCAGCCACAGCCAGGCAATCGCCGTCGTCACATAGACGCCGCCGTAAGCGGCATACACCCGGCCCGATGCGGTCGGGTGCAGGCTCAGCAGCCAGACAAAGGCCACCAGCGCCAACACCGCCGGCAGCAGCACCCAGGCCGGCGCCTTGTCCTTGAGCCAGAGATAGGGCAGGTAGCAGCCCACGATCTCGGCAATGGCCGTCAGCACAAACAAGGCGGTGGTCGTCAGCAGAGACATCAAGACGCTTTCGTAAAGGTAGGCAGGCGGGCGGCCAGTTCGGCATCGTGCTGCGCCAGCTGCTGCAGCTGGGCAAAGGCCGGCGCTGCAGCGGGCACGATGCGGTTGCCGCAGACCTGGGCATAGCCATCCAGAAACGGCTGCGCCATCTCAGCGTTCTGCAACCAGGTATCGGCGCAGGCCAGCAGCGCAGTGCACGCAGCTTGCTCGCGCCCCATCTGGGCGATGGCCCAGAGGGCGGCCTGGCTTTCCACCTCGTCCAGATCGGCATGGTCCTGCACCAGCAGATCCAGGGCCTGCTGGCGTTCGGCGGCGGGCAGCTGCCGGTCCGCCAGCATTTGGCCGATGGCGGCGATCGCGGGTACGCGGGTGGGCAGACCGTGTTGGTTCAGGCTCATGGCAGGTGGGGAGTGTTGCAGATTGCCGCCATTGGGCGGCTGGGGGCACCAAGCCAAGCTGCAAGCTGCCCATATCGGACCAATCCCGATTAGAATTTCATAAATCGAGACATTTGTCTCGTAATAAGTAACTTATATACTGAAATATGAATTCTGAAGCGGATGGAAAACTGGTCAGCGCGCTGGTGCGAGGCGTCAGTATTTTGCAGTGCTTTAACAACAAGCAGCAAGAACTCAGTGGCAAAGAGCTGATGGACCTGACGGGCTTGCCCAAACCGACCTTGTTCCGCCTGACCGAAACCCTGTGCGAGCTGGGCCTGCTGCGCTATTCGGAGCGCCTGTCCAAGTACGTGCTGGGCATCGGGGTGCTCAACCTCGCCTCGCCACTGCTGTCGCGCATGACGGTGCGTCAGTTTGCCCGCCCGCAGATGCAGGAGCTGGCCAACTACATGGGCGGCCAGATCCAGCTGGCGGTGGGTGAGGGCCGGCGCCTGGTGCTGGCCGAGCTGGCCAACGGCATGGACAACAAGGTCTTCACGCCCGAGATCGGGGTGGCCGTATCGTTGGTGCGCACTGCCACTGGCCGCGCCTACCTGCTGGGCCAGAGCGAGGCCGAGCGCCAGGCCTATCTGGACGAGCTCGATGGCCGCGCACCCGAGCGCGCTGCGCTGCTGCGCGAGCGCCTGGACGATGCGCGCCAGGACCTGGCCTTGCACGGCTTTTGCCGCAGCCATGGCGATCTGCACCGCGAGATTCTGTCGATCGCCGTGCCGCTGTCGCAGCCCATCGATGGCGAGCGCTGGGTGTTTGGCGCCTCCGTCCCCACCTACAACCCCAAGAGCCGCGAGCTGGAGACGGACATCGGCCCGCGCCTGGTGACCCTGGTGCGCTCGCTCGAAGGGCTGATCGGCACCTCCAGCCTGTCCTGATCGGGACTGAGCTGGCTGGGCCTAATCCGGCCGGGCCTGACCTGGCCGCGTCAGGCGGCGCATCGCAAAAAACAACCACAGGAGACAAGCATGAAAGTATTGGACGGCATCAAGGTGCTGGAGATTGGCGGCCTGGGACCGGGCCCGTTCTGCGCGATGCACCTGGCCGACCTGGGCGCCGATGTGATCTCCATCGTGCGCGAGGAAAAAGGCGCATCCCCCACCGGCAACCTGCTCAACCGGGGCAAGCGCTCGGTCTTCGCCGACCTGAAAAGCCCCGAGGGCAAGGCCCTGGTGCTGGCGCTGGTGCGTGATGCCGATGTGCTGATCGAAGGCATGCGCCCCGGCGTGATGGAGCGCCTGGGCCTGGGCCCGGCCGAGTGCCAGGCGCTGAACCCGGCCCTCGTTTACGGCCGCATGACCGGCTGGGGCCAGAGCGGCCCGTTGGCCCCGCGCGCCGGCCATGACAACAACTACGCCGCCGTCTCTGGCGCGCTCTGGGGCTGCAGCCCGGCCGGTGCGCGGCCGGTGTCATCGTTTGCGATGGTGGGCGATATCGGCGGCGGCGCGCTCTACCTGATGACCGGGCTGCTCGCCGGCGTGATCCAGGCGCGCAGCAGCGGCCGGGGCTGCGTGGTGGATGCGGCCATCGTCGATGGCGCGGCCCATATGCTGAACCTGGCGCTGAGCGCCCGCCAGCGCGGCATTGTGGCCGATGTGCGCGGCCAGAGCATCCACGACAGCGCGCCGTTCTATGAGACCTATGTCTGCGCCGATGGCGAGCACATCACCATCGGCAGCATCGAGCCGCAGTTCTACGCGCTGCTGCTGCAGACCCTGGGCCTGGCGGACGACCCGGATTTTGCCGCGCCCCAGTCGCAGTGGGACAAGGCGCTGTGGCCGCGCCGCCGTGCGCGCCTGCAGGCGCTGTTCATCACCGAGCCGCGTGCGCATTGGCAGCAGGTGTTCGAGGGCAGTGATGTCTGCTTTGGCGCCGTGCTGAGCCCGCTGGAGGCCGCAGCGCACCCGCATATGCAGGCGCGTGGTGTCTACCACGCGCAGGGCGGCGTGTTGCAGGCCGCCCCGGCGCCACGCTTTGACGGCCAGGCCTATGACACGCCGGCGATGTGCGCCGCAGGCGCCCATACCGAGGCCGTACTCGCGCAGGTGAACGCAGGGGATGCCAGCGCGGCTTGGCGCCGCTAGGCGTCCTGTGCGTCAGAGTGCGACAATGCGGCCCTGCCCGGGCTGCGCCTGGCCGGGCACCGACAAAGGGAGTTGCCGATGGGCATTGTGGTTTTTTATCTGCGCAACAACGCCGAGGATGCCGAGGGCGTGCCGCCCGATTGGCAGCCGCAGTGCCTGGCCTACAGCGACCAGCAGATGAGCGAGGCACTGGCGCAATGCCAGCGCCTGCGCGCCGATCCGCGCCATGCGCATGTGGTGATGTCGTCCGAGCTGCGCGACATGGTTGGGCAGATAGGGGTGGCTGCCGTTGAAGACGGCCGCACGCCCGATGGCGAACACTATGACTGGAGCAAGGCCGGGCGGGCCGGGATGAGCCGCCGCAACGCGATGGAGCCGCCCAAGAAACGCGGCAGCGCCAGCAACGAATAAACCGGTTTTTTCAGGTCCGCGCCGGCCACTGGAAGGGCGCAGGCTGCTTGTTCAAAAAGGCCTGCACGGCTTCGCGGTGCTGGGCCGTGCCCATCGCCAGCGCCTGGGCGTTCGCCTCTTGCTCCAGCAGCGCAGGCAAGTCGTTGGCGGCCATCGCGAGCGAGCGTTTGATCAGACTCAGCGCCACCGGCGATGCGCCGACAAAGCTGTGCGCAATCGCCTGGGCACGCGCCTGCAGCTGCTCGGGGGCGGCCAGCTCGCTGGCAATGCCCAGCTGCAAGGCCTCCTGGGCAGAGACCTCGCGGCCCGAGAGCATCAGCTCCCGCGCGCGCTGCACGCCGACAACGCGCGGCAAGGTGTAGAAAGCCGCGCAGTCGGGCACGACGCCAACGCGGATGAAGGACATCGCAAAGCGCGCCCGGTCCGAGGCGATGATGAAGTCTGCCGCCAGTGCCAGGCTGAAGCCCGCGCCATAGGCAGCGCCGTCCACCGCCGCAATCACCGGCTTGTCCAGCAGCATCAGGTCCTTGAGCCAGTGGTGCAGGCTGGACAGGCGCGCGCGCCAGCCGGCATTGTCCAGGCCCGATGCCGCAATATTGCCCAGGTCCCCGCCCGAGCAGAAATGGTCGCCAACGCCGGTCAGCACCAGCGCACGCAGGCTGGCGTCGGTCTGCACCAGGCGCACCACTTCGGCCATCTCCTCGCGCATCTGCGGGTCGAAGGCATTGCGCTTGGCCGGGTAGTTGAAGCGCAAGGTGGCCACGCCGTCCTGGCGCTCAAAAATGATGCGTTCGTAGCTTTGGTTCATGCGGCGCTCCTGGGGACGTAGGACGCACGCATGTCGCGCCCGCCGCGCAGTGCAGCGCCGCCATCGACCGGGATGATGGCCCCGGTCACATAGCTGGCCAGTTCGGACGACAGGAACAGGGCCATGTGGGCGACATCGTCGGCGCTGCCCATGCGCAGCAGCGGCACGGTGGAGACGGCGCGCTCGAGCGCATCGGCCGTGGGCGCCAGGCGCCGCATGCCCTCGGTATCGCCGATGGGGCCGGGCGAGATGCTGTTGACGCGGATGCCGTCCTCGCCCCATTCCAGCGCCAGCACCTTGGTCATCATGTCGATGCCGGCCTTGGCCGCGCAGGCATGGACCTGGTACATCGTCGGGTTGACACCTTGCGGCGCCGAGATGTTGATGACGCTGGCGCCGGGCTTGCGCAGCATCGGGTAGGCCAGGCGCAGCACATGGAAGCTGCCATTGAGGTCGATGTCGACAACCGTCTTGAAGCCATTGGGCGACAGGTCCTTGGCCGGCGCAATGAAGTTGCCCGCAGCGCCCGAGACCAGCACATCAATGGGGCCAAAGCGGGCATGCGCCTGCTCCAGCGCGGCCTGCACGGCGGCGGTGTCGCGCACATCGGCGCTCAGGCCCAGGGCTTGGGCGCCCAGCGCCTCCAGCTCGGCGGCGGCCTGGGCCACCTTGTCGGCCGAGCGGCTCATGACCACGACATGGGCGCCGGCGCGGGCGAAGGCCTTGGCAATGCCCAGGTTGATGCCACTGCTGCCGCCTGCGACAAACACATGCTGGTGGCGAAAGGAAAAAGAGCTCATGGGTGTTCCGTATGCAGAGAAGGGGAGGAGGCAGCGGCTTGCAGCGCCGCCTCCTGCAATGCGCGCCACTGGATCTTGCCGGTGGCGGATTTGGGCAGCGCGGCGAGAAAGTCCACCGCGCGTGGCACCTTGTAGGCGGCCATCTGTTCACGGCTCCAGCCGATGATCTCGTCCTCCGACGCCTGCGCGCCAGGGCGCAGCACCACGAGGGCCTTGACCGATTCGCCGCGCTTGGCATCGGGCACGGCGATCACGCAGGCCTCCAGCACGGCCGGGTGGCTGTAGAGCATGTTTTCGACCTCGGCGGGCCAGACCTTGTAGCCGTTGGCATTGATCATGCGTTTCAAGCGGTCGCGCATGAAGTAGTAGCCGTCCTCGTCGACCGAGGCCAGGTCGCCGGTGCGAAAGTAGCGTCGGCCATGGCGTTCGAAAAAGGCCGCGCGGTTGGCCTCGTCATTGCGCCAGTAGCCCTGCATCACCTGTTCGCCGCTGGAGACCAGCTCGCCCACCTCGCCTGCGGGCAGCTCTTGCAGTGTCTCGGGGTCGACGATCATCGAATGCACGCCCTGGGTAGGCACGCCCAGACACTGGCGCTTGGCGTGGCCCGGCGGGTTGGCATGCAAAAAGGCGGCGGTCTCGGTCAGGCCATAGCCTTCGCTGTAGTGCAGGCCATAGCGCTCGGCCAGCATCTGCGATACCGCCTCGGGCATGGCCGCGCCGCCACCGGCCAGCATGGCCAGGCTCGACAGGTCCAGCCCATGGGCAGCGGCCTGGCTGAACAGGTCGATCACCATGCTGGGCGGCGCCGTCCAGGCGGTGACCTGGTGGCGCTCGATCAGCCGGGCGGCCAGCAGCGCATCCCAGCGCGGCATCATCACCACCGTGCCGCCGACCGCAATGGGCATGTTCATGCCGTACTGCGTGCCCAGCATGTGGAACATCGGCGCGACCGACAGAAACACCAGGTCGTCATTGAAGCCGCGCCACAGCCTTGAGCCGGTGAGCGATGCCAGCACCGAGTGGTGGCTGTGCATGCAGCCCTTGGGATGGCCGGTGGTGCCCGAGGTATAGGGGATGGTGGCCAGCATGTCGGCCTGCGCCACACGCGGGCCGGGTGCCAGCTGCAGCGCCAATGCATCGGCAAAGCCATGGTAGGGCCCGGCGGGCAGCGGCTGGCGCGGCGCCGTCACCACCTCGGGCAGCGCATCGGGCGGCGGGGTGGTGGGCAGCGCATCGCTGTAGGCATGGACGAGCACCGCATCGAGCAGGCCCGCATCCACGCAGGGCCGGACGCTGGCCAGCAGCTCCTGGGCGGCGATGGCCAGGCGGGCGCCGCTGTTGTCGGCGTAGTAGCGCAGCTCGGTAGCGGTGGTCATTGCGCTCACCGGCACCACCACGCCACCGGCGCGGTAGATCGCATAGCAGGCGATGACGAACTGCGGGCAGTTCTGGCTTTGCAGCAGCACGCGCTGGCCCGGTGCCAGCTGCAGGCGCTGCTGCAGGAAGCCGGCCAACGCCTCCACCTGGGCCAGCAGCTGGGCATAGCTGGTGCTGGCACCCGCGTAGATGATGGCGGGCTTGTCCGGGTAGCGCTGGGCCGAGGCGCTCAGGTTGTCATCCAGGCTGATGCGCGGCACGCGCAGATCGCGCGAGACCCCTTTGGGCCAGTAGAAAGGCAGCGCAGGGCGGGGAGAGGTGGTGGAGGTGGGCGTGTCAAACATCGGCAGGTCGCATCAGTCCAGCTGCAGCTGCTGGCTTTGGATCAGCGCGCCCCAGGTCTGCTGGTCATCGGCCACCAGCTTGGCAAAGTCTGCTTGGGGCATGCCGCCGGGGCGGCCGCCCAGCGCGCGGTAGCGGCGCATGATGTCGGGGTCATGCAGCACGGCCTGCAGGTTCTCGGCCAGTTTTTTCTGCACCTCGGGCGGGGTCTTGGCGGGCACGAAGAAGCCCATCCAACCGACCTGGTTGAAGTTGCGCATGCCCAGCTCGGTCATCGTCGGCACCTCGGGCAGATCGGGCTCGCGCTGGTCGCCAGTGACAGCCAGCGGGCGCAGCTTGCCGTCCTTGATATGGACCAGCGAGGCGGTCATGTTGTCGAACATGAACTGGGTCTCGCCGGTCACGATCGCCATCGTGCCGGGGGCCGAGCCCTTGTAGGGGATGTGGACCACATCGGTGCCGGTGCGCTCCTTGAACAGCTCGCCCATCAGGTGCGTGGTCTGGCCCACACCGGCGGACGAGAACGACAGCTTGCCCGGCTGCGCCTTGGCAGCGGCCACCAGCGCATCCAGGCTCTGGATGGGCGACTTGGCGGGCACGACCAGCACGTTGGCAAACGAGATCATGTCGGTCAGCGCGGCAAAGTCGCCGGGTTGGTAGCTGAGCTTTTTATAGGCCGTGTAGTTGATCGCATTGGAGCCGCTGTTGCCCACCAGCACCGTGTAGCCGTCGGGCTGGGCGCGCGCCACCAGGCTGGCCCCCAGGCTGCCGCCGGCGCCGGGTTTGTTGTCGACGATCACCGGCTGGCCCAGCCGCTGGCCCAGCTTTTGGGCCAGCAGGCGTGCGGGAATATCGGTCGACCCGCCGGCGGCGCCGGGCACCACCAAGGTGATGGTGCGCGTGGGCCAGCTGGCCTCGGCATGGGCGTGGAGCGCGCTGGCGAGCAGCGCCAGAGCCGCCAAGGCCCGCAGGGGCTGGCGAAGAGGCTGGGTACGTGGGATGGGTTTGTCTCCTGCTGCGCGCTTCTGTGGCGCGTCCAAGGGCTGTACAACGCAGAGTTGCTGGACGGGGTTCAGGCACCCTTCCAGACCGGTGCGCGTTTTTCCGCAAAGGCGGCCGCGCCTTCGCGCGCATCCTGCGAGCTGAACACCGGCGCGGTGATGGCGGACTGGCGCTCGAACATCTCCGCCAGCGGCCATTCGCCGGACTGGCTGGCCACCTGCTTGCTCGCGGCCACGGCCAGCGGGCCATTGGCGGCAATGGTCTGCGCCAGCGCCAGTGCGGCATCGAGTGCGCCGCCGGGCTCGGTCAGGCGGTTGACCAGGCCCAGCTGGGCAAATCGCTCGGCGCCGAACATGTCGCCGGTGAGGATGCATTCCAGCGCCACGTGGTAGGGCAGGCGTTTGGGCAGGCGCAGCAGGCCACCGGCCGATGCAGCCAGGCCCCGCTTGACTTCGGGCAGGCCAAATTGGGCATTGCGTGCGGCCACGATCAGGTCGCAGGCCAGCGCCACCTCAAAGCCGCCAGCCAGCGCATAGCCTTCCACCGCCGCGATCAGCGGCTTGGCAGGTGGCCGCATCGTCAACCCGCAAAAGCCGCGCCCTGGCAGGCTGGGGCGCTTGCCCTGCAAAAAGCCCTTGAGGTCCATGCCGGCGCAAAAGCTGCCGCCCGCGCCGGTGATGATGCCTACCCTGAGGTCCGGCCGGCTGTCCAGCGCGTCGAGCGCACTGGCCATCGCCTCGGCCATCTCCAAGGTGGCGGCATTGCGCGCCTGGGGGCGGTTGAGCTGCATGATGAGCACCGGGCCACGGGTTTCGACCAGGAGTTCGGTGGTGTCAGAGCCAGACATGGGGACCTTTCAAAGGGTGCTGCAGGGCAGGGGTTTTGAGGCGCTAAGACAGCCCAGCAAACCGAAGGTTTGCGATTGAGGCTGAGCGCCCCCGACGAGGCGCAAAGCCGCAGGCAGTACAAAAGTACGACAAGGCGTGCAACGACGTATCAAGGACTGTGTTAGTGCCTCAGCGTGGTTGCATGCGGATGGCGCCGTCCAGGCGGATGGTTTCGCCGTTGAGCATCGGGTTCTCCAGAATGTGCAGCGCCGTCATCGCGTACTCGGGCGGGCGGCCCAGGCGTGCCGGGTTGGGGACCGAGGCAGCCAGCGATTGGCGCACGTTCTCGGGCAGCTTGGCGAGGATGGGGGTGTCGAACAGGCCCGGTGCAATGGTGCAGACGCGGATCATCTTGGAGGCCAGATCGCGCGCAGCGACGATGGTCATGCCGATGACGGCGGCCTTCGACGAGGCATAGGGGATCTGGCCGATCTGGCCTTCATAGCCTGCGACCGAGGCGGTCAGCACGCAGGCGCCGCGCTCGCCTTCCAGCGGCTCGTTCTGCGCCATCGCCACGGCCGACAGGCGCAAGGTGTTGAAGGTACCGATCTGGTTGATACGGATGATGTTCGTGTACTTGTCCAGCGAGCCGGGGCTGCCGTCCTTCTCGATCAGGCGCACCGGGCCGCCGATGCCGGCGCAATGCACCAGCGCACGGAACTGGCCCCAGGCCTGCGCGGCAGACACGGCCTTTTGCATCTGCTCGGCATCGGCCACATCGGCCTTGATGAATTGAAGCTGGCCGGCGTACTGCTTTTCCATCGCGGCGCCGCGCTCTTCGTTCAGATCCACCGCCACCACGTTCAGGCCGCGCTCCAGCAGCGCCACTGCGCTGGCTTCGCCCAGCCCCGATACGCCGCCGGTCACGAGGGCGGTCATTCCTTGGGTCAATTGCATCTCAAAAATCCTTGTCAGTTCAAAGGTTCAATCCGATGGAGCCGTTGTGACGGCTCTCTGAGGCGCTTAGCGCAGCACCTCAATAATCGTGGCGTTGGCCATGCCACCCGCCTCGCACATCGACTGCAGGCCATAGCGCTCACCGCTGTCTTCCAGCGCATGCAGCATCGTCGTCATCAGCCGCAGGCCGGAGGCGCCCAGCGGGTGGCCCAGCGCAATGGCGCCGCCGCGCGGGTTCAGGCGCTCGCCATCGGCACCCAGCTCCTTCTGCCAGGCCAGTGGCACCGAGGCAAAGGCCTCGTTGATCTCGTAGTGCGCAATGTCGCCCAGCTGCATGCGCGCCTTGGCCAGCACGCGCTGGGTGGCGGGGATGGGGGCGGTCAGCATGTACAGCGGGTCGTCGCCCACGACATCAAAGGCCACAAAGCGGGCGCGTGGGCGCAGTCCCAATTGCAGCGCGCGCTCTTCGCTCATGATCAGCATGGCGCTGGCGCCATCGGTCATCTGCGAGGCATTGCCGGCCGTGGTGCTCCACTGGATCTGCGGAAAGCGGGCCGAGAGTTCTTCGCTCTCGAACACGGCCTTGAGGCCGGCGAGCTTCTCGGCCGTGGTGCTGGCGCGGATGGTCTCGTCAGCAGTGACAAGGCCCAGCGGGCTGCGGATGGGCACGATCTCGCGCGCAAAGCCGCCGCTGCTTTGGGCGGCATGGGCGCGCTGGTGCGAGCGGGCGGCATAGGCATCCAGATCGCTGCGCGACAGGCCCCATTTGGCGGCCACCAGGTCGGCCGACACCCCCTGGCCCACGAGGCCCGGTGCATAGCGCTCGTCAAAGCGGGCGCCGGTCGTGTTCTTGCCCATGCGTGAGCTGCCCATCGGCACCCGGCTCATCGATTCGACACCGCAGGCGATGACGATGTCCTGCGTGCCGGACATGATGGCCTGGGCGGCAAAGTGCACCGCCTGCTGGCTGGAGCCGCATTTGCGGTCAATCGTGGTCGAGGGCACATGGGTGGGCAGGCCGGCGGCCAGCCAGGCCAGGCGCCCGGGCGTGCCGGCCTGCTCGCCCGCCTGGCTGACGCAGCCGCAGATCACGTCATCGACGGTCGCGGGGTCGAGCTGGTTGCGGGCTACCAGCTGCTCCAGCACCTGGGAGAGCAGGTCGACCGGGTGGACTTCGGCCAGCGCGCCATCGGGTTTGGCCCGGGCCATGGGGCTGCGGATGGCATCGACAATGACAGGTGTTTTCATCATTTAATGAGACTTGTGGATCATTAAATTAATGATAGGTTTCAAAAAACCGAATACCTACTGGTATTTACCCGCAGTAAATTTCGCAGCAAACGCCAGATACTGTCTGTGAAATCTCGAAATTCGAGACGAGTGATTCAAAATTAAAGTAAAGATGTAACACAGGTGATTGCGTGCAGCGATCCCCTGTGCACCACGGAGACCGAGGAGATGCACAACTTCTTCAGCTGGGCCCAGGCCCAGCCCGAGCGGGTGGTTTTGACGCAGGCCGATACCGGCCGGTGCTACACCGCAGGCGAGATCGCGCAGGGCGCCGAGCAGATGGCGCAGTGGCTGGCGCAGCAGGGGCTGCGGGCCGAGGAGACGATTGCGGTGCTGCTGGAGAACCGCTATGAAATCATGCAGCTGGTACTGGCCGCGCGGCTGGCCGGCCTGTACGCCGCCGTCATCAGCACCCACCTGACCGCGGCCGAGGTGGCCTATATCGCCCAGGACAGCGGTGCCAAGGTGCTGCTGGTCTCCAGCAAGACCTGGCCCACCGCGCAGGAGGCCGTGCAGGGCCTGGCGCTGGCCTGCTATTCGGTCGATGGCGATACGCCGGGTGTGGCGCCCCTGGCCGATGCGCTGGCCGCCGTACCCCAGTGCGCGCCGATCGATCTGGCCACGCGCCCGCTGGGCCGCGATTTGCTCTATTCCAGCGGCACCACCGGCCGGCCCAAGGGCATCAAGAAGCCGCTGCTGGCCGCAGCCTACCGCACGCAGCGCGACCCCGAGGTAGCTGCATGGATGCGCAGCATGCGGTTTGATGAAGACGCCGTCTACCTCTCGCCCGCGCCGCTCTACCATGCGGCACCGCTGCGCTACAGCCTGCGCACCCTGGATGTCGGCGGCTCGGCCATCATCATGAGCCGCTTCGATCCCGAGCAGGCGCTGGCGCTGATCGAACGCTACCAGGTCACCCACAGCCAGTGGGTGCCGACGATGCTGGGGCGCCTGCTCAAGCTGCCCGACGAGGTCAAGCGCCGCTACCGGCTGGACAGCCACCGCGTGGCCATCCATGCGGCAGCGCCCTGCCCGGTGGCCGTCAAGCAGGGCATGCTGGACTGGTGGGGCGACATCCTGCTGGAGTACTACGCCGGCTCCGAAGGCTGCGGCACGACGTTGATCGATTCGGCCGAATGGCGTGCACGGCCAGGCTCGGTGGGCCGGGCCATCAGCGGCAAGCTGCATATCGTCGGCGACGACGGGCAGGAGCTGGGCGTGGGCGAGGTCGGCCGGGTCTATTTCTCAGGCGGCGGTGCCTTCCAGTACCTCAATGACGAGCGCAAGACGCGCGAGGCCATCGATGCGCGCGGCTGGGCCACCTATGGCGACATCGGCCATGTCGATGCCGACGGCTTTCTGTTCCTGAGCGACCGGCGTGCCGACCTGATCCTGTCGGGCGGGGTCAATCTCTATCCGCAGGAGATCGAGAACGCGCTGGCCCAGCATGCGGCCGTGGAAGAGGTGGCCGTCGTCGGCGTGCCCGATGAGGACTTTGGCGAGCAGACCCTGGCCGTCGTGGTGCTCAAGCCCGGCTTTGCGCCCGACGAGGCCATGGCGCGCGCGATCGTCGACCACGCGGCCGCCAGCCTGTCCAAGGTCAAGCGGCCCCAGCGCCTGGTGTTCGAGCCCAGCCTGCCCCGGCTGGAGACCGGCAAGCTGCTGCGCCGCGTGCTCAAGGACCGGTTCAAAGCGTCGCCGCAGGCGGGCTTTGGCCTACGCAGTACCAGCGGCGCCCAGGGCTGATGCCCCCCATTCATTCTTCCCTATCCCAGCCTTTGACCACCATGCAAGACCTGACCCAACGCAGCGTATTCCGCGAAGACCATCTGCAGTTTCGTGATGCCGTCCGCCATTTCTTTGACAAGGAGATCGTGCCCTTCCATGCGCAGTGGGAGCGCGATGGCATCGTCCCCAAGGAGGTCTGGCGCAAGGCCGGCCGCGAGGGCCTGCTCAACACCATGCTGCCCGAGCCCTATGGCAGCGGGGGCGATTTTGGCCATGCCGCCGTGCTGATCGAAGAGATTGCCCGCACGGGCGCGAGTGGCCTGGGCTTTCCGCTGCATTCGGACATCGTCGCGCCCTATATCCATGCCTATGGCAGCACCGCGCAAAAGGACCGCTGGCTGCCCAAGATGGCGGCCGGCGAGATGATCGGCGCGATCGCGATGACCGAGCCCGGCGCGGGCAGCGACCTCAAATCGGTGCGCACCACGGCCAGGCGCGACGGCGACCACTATGTGATCAATGGCGCCAAGACCTTCATCACCAATGGCATCAATGCCGAGATCGTCGTGGTGGTCTGCAAGACGGCGCCCGAGCTGGGGGCCAAGGGCGTGTCGCTGATCGTGGTGGAAGACGGCACGCCCGGCTTTGCCAAGGGCCGCAAGCTCGAGAAGATCGGCCTGATGGCGCAGGACACCTCGGAGCTGTTTTTTGACAACGTGCGCGTGCCGGTGGACAACCTGCTGGGCGAAGAGAACCTGGGCTTCAAGTACCTGATGCACGAGCTGGCGCAGGAGCGCCTGGTGGTGGCGGTGCGGGCTGCCATGTCGATCGAGGCCTTTTTGCAGAAGACCGTGGACTACACCCGCGAGCGCAAGGCCTTTGGCCAGACGGTGTTCGAGTTCCAGAACACCCGCTTCAAGCTGGCCGAGGCCAAGGCCCAGGCGACGATGCTGCGCGTGTTTGTCGACGACTGCATGCGCCTGCACCTGACGCGCGAGCTGACACCGGACCGTGCAGCCATGGTCAAGCTCAATGCGACGGCGCTGCAAAACAAGCTGCTCGACGAGTTCCTGCAGCTGCACGGCGGCTACGGCTACATGACCGAGTACCAGGTTGGCCGGGCCTGGACCGATGCCCGCATTGGGCGCATCTACGGCGGCAGCGACGAGATCATGAAGGAAATCATTGCCCGAACGCTTTGATGATGACCAGCGCCCCGCGCACGCCACAGAGCGCGCCAGCGGCACAACCCGCAACAGGAGACAAACCATGCAAAACCGCCGCTCGGCCCTGGGCCGTGTACTCACCACTGCTGCCTGCGCTGCGCTGGTGCTTGCCACCGGCAGCGCCCTGGCCGCCGACCACTACCCCAGCAAGCCCATCCGCCTGGTGGTGCCCTACCCGGCAGGGGGCGGCACCGACATCATTGCCCGCTTGATGGGCACCCAGCTGTCGCAGCGCTGGGGCCAGCCGGTGATTGTGGACAACAAGCCCGGTGCCAGCGGCATGATGGGCAACGACCTGGTGGCCAAGGCGCCCGCCGACGGCTACACGGTGCTGCTGGGCATTACCGCGCTGGTGCAGATCCCAGCGTTGTACAAGAAGGTGCCTTACCAGTTGAGCGACCTGGCGCCGGTGTCGCAGGCGGCCAAGTCGGCCGACCTGGTGTTCGTGCCGCGCAGCGCGGGCATCACCAGCCTGCAGCAGTTCGTCGCCAAGGCCAAGGCCCAGCCGGGCAAGCTCAACTACGGCTCGTACGGCAATGCCACCTCCTCGCATCTGCATGGCGAGCAGCTCAAGCTCAAGGCCGGCATCGACATGGTCCACGTGCCGTACCAGGGCTCGGGTCCGGAGATGGCGGCCATGCTGGGCGGCCAGCTGGAGTCGGCCTTCATCGATGCAGCTGCGGCCTACCCGCATATCAAATCGGACAAGGTCAGCATCCTGGCGGTGACCGGCTCGCAGCGCCACCCCGCGCTGCCCGATGTGCCGACGATGGCCGAGGCCGGCTACAGCGGCTTTGAGGCCAATGGCTGGTTTGGCTACTTTGTGCCGGCCAGCACACCGCAGCCGATTGTGGACAAGCTGGGCAACGAGCTGGCCGCCATTGTCAGGATGCCCGAGATCAGCAAGCGCCTGCTGGACATGGGCCTGATCCCCGTGGGCTCGACGCCGGCGGAGTTCAAGCCGCTGCTGGCCCGCGATGCGGCGCACTGGAAATCGATTGTCGATGCGGCGAAGATCTCGATGGATTGACGCGAAAACACAGCAGGTCAGCGGGACTTCAGGTGGGCGGCGCCGCACAGGTCCACGCAAATGGCAGACTATCGCCTATGTCCCCTCCCGCTCTGCTTGTTGCCGATGACCACCCCCTGTTTCGCGCTGCCGTGGTGCAGGTGATCCGGGGGCGTTTTGCTGCCTTCGAGGTGCTGGAAGCCTCCAGTGCCAGCTCGCTCAGCGCAGCCTTGGCGGCGCACCCCGGCATCGAGCTGGTGCTGCTTGACCTGACGATGCCCGGCACCCATGGTTTCTCGGCGCTGCTGCATGTGCGCGGTGCCTACCCGCAGCTGCCGGTGGTGGTCATCTCGTCCAACGACCACCCGCGCATCATCCGCCGCGCCCAGCAGTTCGGCGCCTCGGGTTTTATCTCCAAGGCGGCATCGGCCGATGCCATCACTGCAGCCATCGAGGCGGTGATGGAGGGGGACACCGTCTTCCCCTCGATGGCTGCCGAGCTGTCGCAGGAAGACGCCGAGCTGGCTGCCCGCCTGGCGCAGCTCACGCCCCACCAGTTCAAGACCCTGCTGTACCTGGCCGATGGCCTGCTCAACAAGCAGATTGCGCAGGAGATGGGCGTGACCGAGCACACCGTGAAGGTGCATGTGACGGCCATCCTGAAAAAGCTCGGCTGCCACAGCCGCACCCAAGTCGCTGTGCTGGTGCGCAACCTGGAGGCGGATGGCGGTATGCCCACCGACGACTCAGCGCTGGCGTAGCAGCAGCTGGCCGACCAGTGCGCGCAGAGCGGCAGGCCGCGCAGGCTGCGTCAGCACCCCCCAGCCCCACGCACTGGCCTGTTGGCTGGCGGCGTCCTGGTGGCCGGCATCGGTGCTGAGCCAGACGACGCCCGGCGTTTTGGGCCCGCAGGCCAGCAAGGCGCGTATGGTGGCCGGGCTGGCATGCGCCGCATCGACCACGACAAAGGCAGGCCACGGCGTTGGGCCGTTCCGGGCCTGCGCCAACGCCGCCTCGGCATCGGCATGCTGCGCCACCTGGCAGCCCCAGCGTTGCAGCAGCGGCGCGGTGCCTTGAATGGCGGCCTGGCCAATGCACCAGGCGCTGGCGCCTTGCAGCGGTGCGGCCTGGCCGCTCGCCGCGGTGGTTTCGGCGGCCTGGTGAGACAGCGCCTGCGGCAGTGCGGCCTGGCTCAGCGGCACTTCGACCCAGAAGACCGAGCCCCGGCCCAAGCTCGAGCGCAGGCCAATCGGGTGCTGCAGCAGGCGCCCCAGGCGGTCGACGATGGCCAGACCCAGGCCGGCACCGCGCTCATGCTGGCGACCGGTCTCCAGCCGGCGGAATTCTTCAAAGATCTCGCGGTGCAGGCTCTCGGGGATGCCGGGGCCCTGGTCATGCACCTCGATGCGCAGATGCCCGCCGACGCGCCGGCAGCCCAGCACGATGCGGCCACGTCGCGTGTAGCGGATGGCGTTGGACAGAAAGTTCTGCACAATGCGGCGCAGCAGCGCCTCGTCGCTGTGCACCCTGGCGCGGCAGCGGATGACCTGCAGCTCCAGGCCATGGCCCTGGGCCAGCACGCCCAGGCTGCTGCCCAGCTGGGCCAGCATCGGCTGGATGTCAAAGTCACGGCGCTGGACCTCCAGCTGGCCCGATTCCATGCGTGCGATGTCGAGCAGGCTGTTGAGGATATCGTCCTGAGAGGCCAGCGCCCCTTCGACATCGCTGGCCAGCTCCAAGGCCTTGTCGCCCTGCACATGCTGGCGCAGCAGCGACACAAACACCCGCGCGGCGTTCAGCGGCTGCAGCAGGTCATGCACCGCGGCGGCCACGAACTTGGATTTGTAGCGGTTGGCTTGTTCGGCTTCGCGCTTGGCCTGGGCCAGGTCTTCGGTGCGGTCGGCAATGCGCTTTTCCAGCGCATCGGCCAGGGAGCGCAGCTCGCGCGCGGCATTCTTGTAGCTGGTGATGTCGGCATAGCTGGTCACAAAGCCGCCATCGGGCAAGGGGTTGCCACGGATCTCCAGCACGGTGCCGTCGGCCTTTTCGCTCTCGCGCGCATGGGGCTTGCCGCTGCGCAGAAACTGCATGCGCCGCTCGATGGCCTCGTCAATGTCGCCCGAGCCCAGCAGGCCCCGGCGCGCGTTGTAGCGGTACAGCTCCTCGACCGGCATGCCCACTTTCAGCAGGCCCGCCGGCAGCCGGAACAGCTCCATATAGCGGGAGTTCCAGGCCACCAGGTTCAGCGCGGCATCGATGACCACCACGCCCTGGGGCAGGTGCTCGAGGCTCTGGCTGTGGCCGGCATCGGCCTGGTGGGCGGCGGCCACGATGCCATCCTGCGCGGTGCGCAACTCTTGCGCATGCTGCTTGAGGAGTGCCTCGAGCTCTTCGCGGCTGCGCTGGCGCAGCGCAGACAGGCGCTGGCGCTGGCGCGCATAGAGCAGCAGCAGCGACAGCGCCAGCCAGCCACCGCCGGCAGCCGCAGCGGCCCACCAGGCCGCTGCCTCGCTGATGTCCACATCGTGCAGGATGTGCAGCTGCCAGCCGGTTTCGGGCAAGGTCATGCTTTGCCAGAGCTTGCGGCCCACCGGGGGATCCTGCCACTGCACCAGCGCACCACCTTCGGCCAGCGGCGTGATCTGCGCGTGGCGCAGCGGCCGCAGCGGCTGGCTGCGGTACTGCTGGGTGCGGTCCATCTCCTGCTGCGCGCTGGCATCGATGGTCTTGAGCGTGCGGTAGCGCCAGTCGTCATTGCTGGCCAGAAACACGACCCCATTGGCATCGCTGGCCAGCACGATGTCGGGGTTCTGGATCCACTCGCGCTCCAGCTCCAGCAGCACGATCTTGATGGCGATCAGCCCCAGCACCCGGTGCTGGCCGCCGGCATCGCTGGTGATGGCGCGCGATAGGAAATAGCCGGCCTCGCCGGTGGTCATGCCGATGCCGTAGAAGCTGCCTTTGTCCTGGGCCAGCGCCAGCTGCACATAGGGGCGAAAGCTGTAGTCCTCCCCGACGTTGCTGGAGGGGCCGCGCCAGTTGCTGGCGGCCAGCGCCACGCCATGGGCATCGATCAAGGTGAGGGTGGAGGCCAGGCTGGCGCCATTGGCCTGCTCCAGCTTCTGGTTCAGACGCAGCACCTGCTCGGGGCTTTGCGGATGGGTCAGCGCCTCGCGCAGTTCGGCATCGAGCGCCAGCACATCGGGCAGCACCCGGTAGCGGTCCAGCCGCTGGCCCATCGCCTGGGCGTACAGGCCCAGCTGCCGGTGGGCCTGCATATTCTCTTCGGCCAGGCTGTGCTGCAGCATCCAGTGCCAGGCGCCCGCAGCAGCAGCGGCCGTGCTCAGCAGCACGGCGCAGAAGGTCCACAGGGATCGCAGGGAGCGGCGGGCAATCATAGAGGAGGTTGTAACAACGGGCTAGGTAGTTTCCCTTGGTTTGGGTTTTCCTTAGCTCTGGGAAGGCGGCGCCTAATACTAATGTCTAATGGGCAATCTGTAAGGGCTGGGATACAAACGCGCCTCAGTGCACCGACTTGGTGCTGCGTATCTTTGGAGCCCCACCATGCAGATCGATTCCAACGCCAGCCTGGCGCCCATACAGGCACCGCCTTTTTACCGGACTTTGTACTTCCAGGTGATCGTGGCCATCATCATCGGCGTCTTGTTGGGGCATTTCGAGCCCCAGTATGGTGCGGCGATGAAGCCCTTTGGCGATGCCTTCATCAAGCTGATCAAGATGATCATCGCACCGGTGATCTTTCTGACCATCGTGACCGGCATTGCGAACATGACGCACCTGAGCGCGGTTGGCCGCGTGTTCGGCAAGGCGATGGTGTACTTTCTGACCTTCTCGACCCTGGCCCTGATCGTGGGCCTGATCGTGGCCAATGTGATGCAGCCGGGCGCCGGCATGCACATCAATGTGGCCGATCTGGACCAGAAGGAAGTCAGCACCTATGTGGCCAAGTCGCATGACATGACCCTGACCGGTTTTGTGATGGACATCATCCCCAAGACGCTGATCAGCCCCTTTGTCGGCGACAACATTCTGCAGGTGCTGCTGGTGGCGGTGCTGTTTGGCGTGTCGCTGGCGATGGTCGGCGACAGTGGCAAGCCGGTGCTCAACCTGCTCGAATCCCTGACCAAGCCCGTCTTCAAGCTGGTCAACATCGTGATGAAGCTCGCCCCCATCGGCGCCTTCGGTGCGATGGCCTTCACGATCGGCAAGTTCGGTCTGGGCTCGCTGCTGAACCTGGCCGAGCTGGTGCTGACCTTCTACATCACCTCGCTGCTGTTCGTGCTGGTGATTCTGGGTGCCGTGGCCCGTGCCTGCGGCTTCTCGGTGCTCAAGCTGATCCGTTATCTCAAGGATGAGCTGCTGCTGGTGCTGGGCACCTCGTCGTCCGAATCGGCGCTGCCTTCGCTGATGCACAAGATGGAAAAGGCCGGTTGCAGCAAGTCGGTGGTGGGCCTGGTGGTTCCTACCGGCTACTCGTTCAACCTCGACGGCACCAACATCTACATGACCCTGGCGGCGCTGTTCATCGCCCAGGCGACCGACACCCACCTGACCCTGGGACACCAGATCGCACTGCTGCTGGTGGCGATGCTGAGCTCCAAGGGCGCTGCCGGTGTGACCGGCGCGGGCTTCATCACCCTGGCTGCTACGCTGGCCGTGGTGCCGGAAGTGCCCGTGGCCGGCATGGCACTGATCCTCGGTGTGGACCGCTTCATGTCCGAATGCCGTTCGCTGACCAACTTCATCGGCAATGCCGTCGCCACCGTCGTGGTCTCGCGCTGGGAGAACGCGCTGGACTACACCAAGCTCAACGCCGTGCTCAACAATGAGCCGGTGCTGGAGAATGCGCCGGTACAGGTGCCCGTGGTGGAGACCGCCAAGGGCTGATCGCCACCCGCTCCAAAAACAATGGCCTGCAGATGCAGGCCATTTTTTCGTCTGTGAGATGCCTGGAGCAGGCTCTTAAGGCAGCGGGCGCAGCAGGCCGACCATCGCCCGCAGCCGCAAGGTATCGCGCCCCAGCTTGCGCTGGTTGGGCAGCTTGCCGACCCAGCGCATCTGCTGCACGGTGCGCTCGAGCGCTGTGCGCACGGCTGGCTCGGTCTGCGCGAGCCAGGCCTGCCAGTCAACACGGGCGGCCTCCAGGGTGCCGGCGTTGTCCAGGAACAGCGCGGTGGAATGCGCGTAGCACAGCGCATCCTTGACGATGCACAGTGCAGGAGGCAGGGTCGCCAGCGGGTCGTCCTCGAAATCGATATAGCCAATGACGCCATCGGGGCAGCGCACCATGTTGCGGGCAAAGGCCTGGCTCAGGCAGGTGCCGCTGGCATGCACGCGCTGCAAGGCCGCAAAGCCCTGCTGCCACAGCACCAGGGTGCTGGCGGGCGCTTGCCGGGCTGCTGCTTCGATCTCGTCGCTGAGCGATGGCGTATTGCTGCCAGGCAGGCCCAGGTGGCGCATCAGAAAGCCATCGGGTGCATCGGCCAGCACCATCGGCACGCGCAGGCCGCGCGCATGCAGGTCGCGCAGGCGCCGCACTTCGGTGGCAATGGCCGTGCGCCCGCCGGGGTTGACGACGGGCTGCAGCACCGGCACATCGAGAAGCCGCGAGAGCAGGCCCAAGGTCCGGTAGCGCCAGGCCGCAATCGCCGGCCCGGCCTTTTTGAGCCAGACGGATTCGCCGGGCAGCTCGTAGCGCACCACATTGAAGGTCTGGCTAGCCAGGTGCTGCTGCAAAAAGCCGGCATAGTCCGCGCGCCCGGCAGGCAGGGCGCCGGACGGGGCGCCAGCGGCGGCAGGGGGCTGTAAGGGGGGAGCGGTATCGGTCATGCGCAAGCGGGGCGCACGCCGCAGCGGCCACTCCAGCAACAGTGAAAACCTTGCATTATCGCTGCCCGTTCAGCGACCGCCTGCCGCCTGGGGCACCATGTCGTGGTGGTCGGCCGGCGCCGACGGTTTGACATGGGGCTGCGCCAGCGGCTGGAAGCTCTCGGCGCTGGCCAGCGGCCAGTAGGTGCGGAAGACGTCATGCTGGTGCGCCAGGTCGTCGAGCAGCGCGCCGGGCCGCACCTGCAAGAGCAGGTTGGACAGCAGGCGCACCTCGGTGTCGCTGATGCGGCGCACGATGTGGTGGGCATTGAGCTCGCAGGGGTGGCGCAGGCCGGCGGCCTGCACCAGCTCCTGCAGCGCATGCAAAGTGCTTTTGTGGAACTGTGCGACACGCGTGGCCTTGTCGGGCACGACGAGCGCCTGCTGGCGCACGGCATCCTGCGTGGTCACGCCGGTGGGGCAGTTGCCGGTGTGGCAGGTCTGGGCCTGGATGCAGCCCAGCGCCATCATGAAGCCCCGGCCGGCATTGCACCAGTCGGCGCCCAGCGCCATCATGCGGGTGATGTCAAAGGCGGTGATGACCTTGCCGGCTGCGCCCAGCTTGATGCGGTCGCGCAGATTCACACCGATCAAGGTGTTGTGCACCAGGAGCAGGCCTTCTTGCAGCGGCACGCCGACGTGGTCGGTGAACTCGACCGGCGCTGCGCCGGTGCCGCCTTCGGCACCGTCGACGACGATGAAGTCCGGCGTGATGCCGGTCTTGAGCATGGCCTTGACAATCGCAAACCATTCCCAGGGGTGGCCCAGGCAGAACTTGAAGCCGGTGGGCTTGCCGCCCGAGAGGGTGCGCAGCCGGGCGATGAAATGCATCATCTCCTCGGGCGTGGAGAAGGCGCTGTGCCGGGCCGGCGAGATGCAGTCGATGCCGACCGGTATGCCGCGTGCCGCCGCGATCTCGGGGGTGACCTTGGCGCCGGGCAGCACACCGCCATGGCCGGGCTTGGCGCCCTGGCTGAGCTTGAGCTCGATCATCTTGACCTGGGGCTGGGTAGCGTTGGCGATGTAGCGCTCTTCGCTGAAGCTGCCGTCATCGTTGCGGCAGCCGAAATAGCCTGAGGCGACTTCCCAGATCAGATCGCCACCATGCACGCGGTGGTGCTGGCTGATCGAGCCTTCGCCGGTGTCATGGGCAAAGCCGCCAATCTGCGCGCCCTTGTTCAGCGCCAGGATGGCATTGGCCGACAGCGCGCCAAAGCTCATCGCCGAGATGTTGAACACGCTGGCATGGTAGGGCTGGGTGCAGGGCGCCACCGACTGCGATGGCGCATCGGGCGAGCCACCAATCCAGACGCGGAAATCATGGCCGTCCAGCCGTGTGGGTGCCATCGAGTGGTTGACCCATTCATAGCCGCGTGCGCCCACATCCATCAAGGTGCCGAAAGGGCGGTTGTCCGGGTCTCCCTTGGCACGCTGGTAGACCAGCGAGCGCTGGGCGCGCGAGAAGGGCAGCGCTTCGGTGTCGCTTTCGATGAAGTACTGACGCATTTCCGGGCGGATGAATTCCAGGAAAAAGCGCATATGGCCGATGACCGGGTAGTTGCGCAGGATGGCGTGGCGCGTCTGGCGGCGGTCGCGCAGACCCAGCAGCGTGAGTGCGGCGCCGGCCAGCACGGCCAGCCACCACCAGGGGCTGCCCTGCAGTGCCAGCGCAATGATGCCGGCCAGCAGCAACAGCATGCACAGCACCATGACGGTGTAGCGGACGGGAAAAATCTTGTGGAGCTGGTTCATCGGGAGTCGGTGCAGGTCAGGCCGGCCGGGCTGGCACGCAAATCCCGGGCTGCAGCACAGGCGCCGTGGTGGCGCTACACTGCAGGCCCTGCCTGGCGCAGCGGCCGTCTGCCATTGCAATGTTGTTACAAAACCAGCCCCATCATAGGGCGCACCGGTGGCATTGCAAGCACGCAGGGCTTTGAGCTGCGCGGCCCCCTATTGAGAGAGCTCCGATGACCCAGCCCCAGATCCCCGATGGATTGAATGACGACCAGTTGACCGAGATCGACCAGATCCTGGAAGACATGCGCACACGCGCCGAAGAGATTCCGCAGTGGGAGTTTGCGGATGGCGCACTCACCGCGCTGGTCTGCACGCGCCGCGCGGTGCCGGTCGAAGAGTACCTGCCGATGCTGGTGGGTGATGGCGAGCTGATCGAGCGCGATGCCGACGGCCAACTGCCGCAGCTGCCGGCCTTCAAGGACCGGGCCCAGCAGGACCGCTTTCTGGAGCTGTGGCAGATCCGCTGGAACGAGGTGAGCGCCCAGCTCGACGCCGATGTGAAGAGCCTGGAAGATGACGACACCTTCCAGCCCGATGCGATGGACATGCGCGGCGCGATTGCCAGCCTGCCCGAGGAAGAGCGCCAGGAGCTGGACGGCCAGGAGATTCCATCCTTTGGCCAGGTCTGGGCGCTGGGCTTCATGTTCGTCGTCGAAAACTGGGCCGATGAGTGGGCCGCACCACGCGACAAGGAAGCCGCCCGCTGGCTGAACGATGCGCTGGAATCGGTGGTGGCGCTGACCGAGGACGACACCGGCACGCCCACCGTCTGCATGTATGACGAAAACGGCCCCGCCAGCACCAGCCAGGAGCGCGTGGAGACCTTTGGCGAGGCGATCTGGGCGGTGTATGACCTGCGCCAGATCTGGAAGAGCATGGGCCCGCGCCAGGCCACCATCGTCAAGGGCGAAGTGCCCGGCCGCAACGACCCCTGCTCCTGCGGCAGCGGCAAGAAGTACAAGAAGTGCTGCGGTGCCTGACCGCCAGATGTAAAACAAGTCTCTGACAACAGCCGCTTTTGCGGCTGTTTTGCCATCAGGCCGCAGATCGTCATCGCTCCACGCGGACAGTGGCTCTAGAATGGCCTGGTTTTCATCTCTTTTGGCCAAGGATCACCGATGAACCTCATGAACATCATCACCAAGCAACTGATCGAGATCATCGAGTGGACCGATGACTCGCGCGATACCTTGTCGTACCGCTGGCCCGATGAGGACAAGGAAATCAAGAACGGCGCCCAGCTGATCGTGCGCGAATCGCAGCAGGTGCAGTTTGTCTCGGAAGGCCAGTTCGCCGACCTGTTCGGCCCCGGCCGCCACCAGCTGACGACGCAGAACATCCCGATTCTGTCGACCCTGCGCGGCTGGAAATACGGCTTCAACTCGCCGTTCAAGTGTGATGTGTACTACATCAACACGCGCCTGTTTACCGGCAACAAGTGGGGCACCTCCAACCCGGTGATGATGCGCGACAAGGACTTTGGCGTCGTGCGCCTGCGCGCCTTCGGCACCTATGACTTCCGCATCGTGCAGCCGGCCAAGTTCCTCAAGGAAGTGGCCGGCACGGACCAGAACTTCCGCCTCGACGAGTTTGCCGACACGATGCGCTCGCGCATTGTCAGCATCTTCAGCGAAGCGCTGGCCAAGGCCCAGGTGCCCGTGCTCGATGTGGCCCAGCGCTACACCGAGATGGGCGATGCGCTGCTGCAGCTGATCAACCCGGCCGTGACTGAAAAGTACGGCCTGGAGATCACCAGCTTCCTGCTGGAAAACGTCTCGGTGCCGCCGGAGGTGGAGCAAGCGATCGACAAGCGCTCGTCGATGAGCGCGATCGGCAACCTCAACGACTATGTGAAGTACCAGATGGGCCAGGCGATGGCCAATGGCGGCGAAGGTGCGGCAGCGGCCACGATCCCGGCGACGATGGCGATGGGCTTTGGCATGGCGCAGGAGATGATGAAGGGCATGCAGCAGCCGTCGGGTGCAGCTGCAGCCGACCCGTTCTCGCCAGCGGCAGCACAGGCGGCGCAAGCCGCCCCGGCGGCCCCGGCTGCAGGCGGCGTGCAGGTGCTAACCCCCGAGCAGGCCGCGCAGGCGCTGGGCGTGACGGTGCAGGACGTCGTGGCCGAGCTGGAATCGGGCGCGCTCAAGGGCCGCAAGATCGGCAGCGCCTGGCGCATCTCGCAGGAATCGCTGAACGAATTCCTGCGCGGATAAATCTGCGCTGCTCGCGCATGCACCGCCGCCTTGTCCGGTGCATGCGCGTATGTGTGTCCCCATTTTGAGAACCCGTGGCGCAGACCTGCTGTGCGCCAACGCTGAGTTGGACCGTGAATTCACCGACGCCTGCCCCTGATCCCTTTGCGCCACCGCCGACCTCGATGGTGGCCAAGCATGTCTGCCCCGAATGCGGCGGTAATCTGGAATGGAATGCCAAGGCCCAGTCGCTCAAATGCCCCTACTGCGGCACGGTGGTGCCTTGGACGGACGACCAGCAAAAGCAGCTGGATGGCGAGGTGGTGGAGCAAGACCTGGCAGCTGCGCTGGCCAACCCCGCCAGCGGGCGCGGCTGGGGCGAGGCGCGGCGCGAGTACCAGTGCCAGAACTGCCGGGCGATTTCGGTATTTGTCGATGGGCGGGTGGCATCACGCTGCGACTTTTGCGGCTCCCCTGCGATCCAGGCGCATGAAGAGCGCAATGATGCGATCACGCCGCAGAGCCTGCTGCCGTTCAAGATCAGCGACGGGCAGGTGCGCGACCTGATCCGCAAATGGTATGGCAGCCGCTGGTTTGCGCCCAACAAGTTCAAGAACGCGGCGCTGACCGATACGCTCAAAGGCATCTACCTGCCGTACTGGACCTTTGATGCCCATGTGCAGGCCCAGTGGCGGGCCGATGCCGGTTTTTACTACTACACCACCGAGCAGTACCGCGATGCCAATGGCAACATCAGCACGCGCCAGGTACGCCATGTGCGCTGGGAGCCGGCATCGGGCAGCCTGCAGCATTTCTTTGACGATGAGCTGGTGGCAGGCACGGTCGGGGTGCACCAGGGGCTGCTGCAGAAGGTCGAGCCTTTTCCGACCCGGACCGACCTGAAACCCTATTCGCCCGAGTTTGTGCGCGGCTGGACGGTGGAGCGCTACCAGGTCGATCTGAACCGGGCTGCGACGATCAACGAGGGGGATATGGACCAGCAGGTGCAGGCGCTGTGCGCGCGCCAGGTACCGGGTGACACCTACCGCAATCTGCAGGTGCAGCGCCAGTACCAGGGGCGCAGCTTCAAGCATGTGCTGGTGCCCGTCTGGCTGGTGGGCTATACCTATGGCAGCAAGAGCTACCAGATTCTGGCCAACGGCTACACCGGCCAGTTGGCCGGTGAGCAACCCTATAGCTGGGTAAAAATCATGCTGGCCGCAATAGCGGCCATCGTGGTGCTGGCCTTGTTGCTGTCGCTTTCGCAGTCATAAAGCCAGCGATGACTGCAGGGCGGGGCCGGGCTTGGCCCAGCCCGGTGCATGCTTAACGGCGGCGGCGGTTGCCGTCCATGTTGTCGCCCACCTGGTTACCAAAATAGGCACCGGCTGCTGCACCGCCAATGGTGCCCAACGTAGAGCCGAACACGGCATCACCCAACACACCACCGGCTACGGCGCCGACGCCGGTACCGATCTGGGCATTGGTGGGATTGCTGGAGCAGGCGGTCAGGCCGCTCAGCGCCAGAACGGTGGAAGCAGTGGTGATGGCAAGTCGTTTCATCTGAGTTCTCCTCTTGTTCGCATCGGCTGTCAGTCAGAAGAGTGCTGCAAACCGGATTGCTGTGCTTGCAGTGTCGCGCAGAGCGGCCGTCCACCCCATCGGCGAAGTCAAAGTTTGGGTGTCGGACGGCGCTTACTGCGCCGGCGCGGCCTGCACCAGATCCAGCAGGCGGCGCAGCGCATGCTGCACGGTGGCCTGGCGGATGGCGTGGCGGTCGCCGTCAAAACGCTGCACTTCGCTGTGCAGCTGGCCAGCGACCTGCCAGCCAAACCAGACGGTGCCCACGGGTTTGCTGGCGCTGCCGCCATCGGGGCCTGCCACGCCGGTAACGGCCACACTGACTTGCGCCTGTGACTGGGCAATCGCGCCCTGGGCCATGGCGCGGGCTACCGGTTCGCTGACCGCGCCGTGGGCGGCAATCAGCGCAGCGGGCACATCCAGCATCGCCGATTTGGCACGGTTGGAGTAGGTGACAAAGCCGCAATCCAGCCATTGGCTGGAGCCGGGCCGCTCGGTGCAGGCACCGGCAATCAGGCCGCCGGTGCAGCTTTCGGCAGTGGCCATCATCCAGCGCCGTTGGACCAGGTGCTGGGCCAGCTGGGTGACGGCTTCGGGGATGGGCAGCCCATCCCTGGTCAGCAAGGCGGCGGTGGCGTTCATAGCAGATGTCTCCCTATCGCGATGACAAGCAAGGTGCAGAAGGCGGCGACCAGATCGTCCCAGATGATGCCCCATCCGCCGCCCCAGCCAAAGCCTTTGAAGCAGCGGTCTGCCCAGCGCACCGGCTGGGGTTTGACGGCATCGAAGAAACGGAACAGCACAAAGGCCGTCAGCTGGCCCCAAAAGCCTGTGGGCATGACCAGCCACAGAATGAGCCAGAAGGCGATGATCTCGTCCCAGACGATGGCGCCCGGATCGGCCACGCCCAGGTTGCGCGCGGTGGCCGTGCAGGCCCACCAGCCCAGCACCAGGGAGGCCGCAATCACCCAGCCAATGGCCGCTGGTGTCAGCCACAGCTGCAGCACCAGGTAGGCGACCCAGGCCCAGAGGGTGCCCACCGTGCCCGGTGCAATGGGGCTCAGGCCGGAGCCAAAGCCCAGCGCCATCCAGTGCAGCGGGTTGCGCAGCATGAAAGCCCAGTGGGCGCGTCGCGGTGCCGCATTGCGGTCGGCGGCGCCGGGCGCGGAAGGGGTAAAGGGCGTATCGCTCATGCCCGCCATCATAAGCCTGCAGGCCGCTGCTGTGCAGGGGCGGCCGACCTGGCTGGCTCAGGGTGCGAAATGGTCAAACGAGGCCCAGCGCTGCGCCATGGCCTGACCCTGCGCATCGCACACGCGCAGGCCTGGTTCGGCGGTGATGCGGCCAATGCGCTGCACGGGGGTTTGCGCGGCCAGGCTGGCTTGTTCTACGGCGTCGCGCCGGTCTGCGGCGGCGGTAAAGCACAGCTCGTAGTCATCGCCACCCGCCAGGCAGCACTGCAGTTGAAGATCGGCGGGGAGCTTGAGGGCGCTGCCCTGCACGCCAGCAATCGCCGCCATGCGCGCCAGAACCTGGTCTGCCTGCAGCTGCGCACCCACACCACTGGCTTGCAGGATATGGCCCAGGTCGCCGACCAGGCCATCGCTCAGGTCCAGCGCGCTGCTGGCGATACCGCGCAGCGCGATGCCCAGGCCGACGCGCGGGCTGGGGCTCTCCAGCCGCTGGCGGGCAGCGGCCAAGGCGGCGGGCGGCAGTTGCACGTGGCCCAGCAAGGCTTCGAGCGCCAGGCGGGCATCGCCCAGGTGGCCGCTGACGTAGATGTCATCGCCGGGCTGGGCGCCGCTGCGCAGCAGCGCCTGGCCGGCCGGCACCTCGCCAAACACGGTGATGCAGATGTTCAGCGGGCCCTGGGTGGTGTCGCCGCCGACCAGCTCGCAGCCATGGGCATCGGCCAGGGCGAACATGCCTTCCGAGAAGCCTTGCAGCCAGGGCGCATCGACAGCGGGCAGGGCCAACGCCAACGTGAAAGCCAGCGGCTGCGCGCCACTGGCGGCCAGGTCGCTGAGGTTGACGGCCAGCGCCTTGTGGCCCAGCGTGCGCGGGTCCACATCGGCAAAGAAGTGGCGGCCCTGCACCAGCATGTCGCTGGAGATGGCCAGCTGCATGCCAGGCTGCGGCGCGAGCAGCGCGCAGTCGTCGCCGACGCCAAGCACGGCCCGCTGCACCGGGCGTTGGAAGTACTGCGCAATCAACGCGAACTCGCCCTGAGCCATGTCAGTGCTCTCCTGGTGGGGTGTGGCGGCTCAGGCGCAGCGGCAGCAAAAAGCTCAGCGGCCGCGTCAGCACCCGCTTGATCAGCGCCTTGTAGATGTGCGAGCGCTCGACATTGCTGACGTTTTGCGCGCGCAAGGCCAGGCGGAATGCGAGGTAGAAGCTGACCAGGATGTTGAAGCCGCCCAGCAGCGGCAGCGCCGCCACGCAAAGCCAGAAGCCGTGGAAATGCAGCACGCCCAGGCCCATGCTGGTGGCGGCTGCGGCGATCTGGCCGGCGGCCAGGGTCACATGGCGGATATCGAGCGGCAGGCCAAAGAACTGGGCCACCACGGGGATCAGGCCCAGCATGAACCCCAACGAAATGTTCGAGGCAAAGCCGGAGATATTGCGACGCATGAAAGCCGCCCAGCGCGCAGCCCGCGCCTTGCCCAGAAAGCGCGTGATGCGCGGGTTGTAGCGAATCGCCGAGTCCATGTGGTGCAGCACGAACCAGTTCTCGGTCCAGCCGGCGATGATGCTGGAGGAGAACAGCAACACCCCGGTGAAGGCCGCATAGAACACCGAAGGCCCCCAGAGGCTGAGCGACTTCAAGGTCTGCTCGGCCTCATGCTGGTCGATAAAGGGCGCGCCGGTGGCGCGGGCCCAGCCCCAGGTCAGCAGCAGCACCATGGGGAAGACGGTGAACACATTGCCCAGCACGGCGGCCACCTGGGAGCGCACCAGGTAGCTGACCTCGTCGACAAACGACGCAATGCCTGCCTCGGTATCGCCCGATTCCTTGAGCTTGGCGGCCATCGCCGGCGCGGTCATCGCTGGCTGCTTGGTGGCGACGGTGAAGTGCAGCAGCTGGATCAGCACAAAGCTGATCGCGTAGTTGATGCCCGCCAGGAATCCCGCCCAGAACGCGGAAATGGCAATCGCGTGCAACGAGAACTTGATCAAGGTGGTGAAAGCCATCACCAGGCCGCCTCCGGCCGCCTTGCGCGCCATCTGCGCGTATTCGCGCTTGTCGCGGGTGATGTAATGCTCACCGGTCTCGGCGCTGCGCTCGGCCACCTTGGAGGCCAGCAAGGACGAGTTGGACGAGATCAGCGCGCGGATGCTCTGGCGCTCCAGTCCGACGGCCACCAGGTGGGCCAGCAGCTTGGCGGTGATGACCTTGGGGTTGGCCGACAGCAGGCAGTCGAGCAGCTCGCGCACGCGCAGGATGCGCATGCGCAGCTGGCGCAGCCGGAACACGACGCCCACGGACACGCCATTGTCCTCAAAATGCTCGTAGATCGAGGCGACGGCTGCGCGGCACTCATCGAGGCTGCGGCGCACGGTTTCTTCGGCTTCGAGCACCTGCGCCGCCTTGGGGCTGGGGTGCAGCATCGCGCGGCGCAGCTCTTCCACACCGCTGATGAGGCTGTAGAAGGGCTGCGTGTTCTTGGCACTGCCGCTCATGCGCAGGCGCAGCTCCGGCGCAAAGCCGGCCGCCAGAATCTGACCGGCGCAATAGGTGATCGCATTGAGCACCAGGTGCTGCCACGGCGAGAGCCGGTTGCCGTAATGCTCCAGGCCGGCGATGCTGCCGGCATCCACATCGCTTTGGGCGATCTGGGTGGGGACGACCATCACCTCCAGCGACACAAAGCCGGGCGACAGCAGCTGGGCAATGCGCTCCAGCAAGGGCTTGTCCATGGCCTTGAGCCACTGCGCATCGAAAGGCGTGTGCAGTGCCATCGAAAACAGCACGGTCGCATCGATCGTCTCCGGCGTGGAGGGCAGCAGTTTCCAGCGCAGGCGCTCGGCCATCTCATTGAAGAACGCGGTGCGGGGTGCAAAACCAAAGTCGGCCAGCAGCGCGGTCAGGTCGATGGTCTGCAGCTGCACGGCCCACCAGCGCTGTACTTTCTCTCGCAGTGCGGCATTGCCATCGATCGCGTCCAGCAACTGGCTGACGCGGGCAAGGGCTGCATCGACCGAGTTCTGCTGGCCGCGGATCCAGGCGAAGATCTCGATGATCCAGAGGTTGCGCTCGGCCAGTGGCGCATCGGGGTTGAGACCCGCCAGCAGTTGTGGCAGCGGGTCTTGCTTTTTCTTGCGGAACATCAGTGCAGCACTCGTCCTTGCGCCAGGTCGTCATCTTGGGCGGGGTACTGGGTGGCATCGAGCGTGAAGCGCGGGATCGGGCAGTCAAAAGTGTGTGCCTCGTCGCTGATGCACAGATAGCTGCCTTCCATGCTGCCCTGGGGTGTGGCCAGGCGGCACTGGCTTTGGTATTCAAAGGATTCGCCGGGTGCGAGCAGCGGCTGGTGGCCCACCACGCCCAGGCCCTTGACCTCCTGGACCAGTCCAGTCGCATCCTTGATGATCCAGTGCCGTGCAATCAGCTGCGCAGGCACATCACCACTGTTTCTAATGATGATGCTATAGATAAAGTGAAACACGCCGGCCTCGGGCATGGACTGCTCAGGCAGGTACTGCGGTGTCACCGACACCTCAAACTGGAACTTTGGCATGTGAAACTGGATTGAAGTCAGGTAGAAATACTAACTGCGACAATAGAGGGATGAGTTCCACCTACCGAATTGCCCCCTCGATCCTGTCTGCAGACTTTGCCCGCCTGGGCGATGAAGTGCGCAACGTACTGGCCGCTGGCGCGGACTGGATACATTTTGACGTCATGGACAACCACTACGTCCCCAATCTGACCTTCGGCCCCATGGTCTGTGCGGCCTTGAAGCCCCACGCGATCCGGGCTGACGGCACGCCGGCGCCGATCGACGTGCACCTGATGGTGCAGCCGGTGGACGAGCTGGCCGCCGCCTTTGCGCAGGCAGGCGCCGACTATATCAGCTTCCACCCCGATGCTTCGGCCCACGTGCACCGCAGCATCCAGGCCATCAAGTCACAGGGCTGCAAGGCCGGTCTGGTATTCAATCCCGCGATGCCGCTGGACGTGCTGGACTGGGTGATCGAGGACATCGACCTGGTCCTGCTGATGAGCGTCAACCCCGGTTTTGGCGGCCAGAGCTTCATCGACTCGACCCTGCGCAAGATCGAAGCCACCCGCAAGCGTATCGACGCCAGCGGCAAGGACATCCGCCTGGAAGTCGACGGCGGCATCAAGGAAACCAATATCCGCCGCGTGGCGGATGCGGGGGCCGATACCTTTGTGGCGGGTAGTGCAATTTTTGGCAAACCCGATTACAAGGCGGTGATTGACCAGATGCGGGTGGCACTGGGGTGATGGTTTTGCCCTGAGGATGGGCGGTAAAAAGGCTCCGGCAATGGGTTGCCGGAGCCTTTTTTGTTGCGGGGCTCGCCGAAGTCTCGCGCGCGCTTATTTGCTCCAGCAGCTGCTGTCGTAACCCGATGCACCTTCGGTTTTACCGTTGGCGCCCTGCAGGCCGGTGTTCGTCAACGTGTAGTTGCCGCACTTGTCGTTCGCTTGCGCGTTTTGAGCGGTCGCCGTCAATGTGAAGGTTGAGCCATTGGAGTTCAGGCTGATTGCATAGCGTCCCGAAGGCATGGTGCTCATGCTGGTAGGCAAACTCGTTGGGTAGGTACCGTTGGCAGTTGCCGCACGCTCCATCCACTGCGCCGCCTGCAGCAGCGTGGCACGCGCGTCGGCGCGGTGACCACGCCGGATGTACTCGTTATAGCTGGGCAGCGCGATCGCCGTCAGGATGCCCACCACGGCGACCACGATCATCAACTCGATCAGTGTGAAGCCGCGTTGCTTCGTCACGGTTCTTGGATTCATTGCTGTTCCTTCTTACTGCAGCTGGCGCCAGGTGGGGCGCAAGGTTTGTTCAGGCATGCGCAGCAGTGCCTCCATATTGTTGATGCAGCGGTCACCGGTACAGGTACTGATATCGAGCATCTGCGTCTCCGATGCGGCGACCTGCGAGTGCGAGCCCTTGTCCACCTGCGCACGGGACGCATTGCCGTTGTCCGAGGCACTGAACGAGGTATTGCTGCCCAGGTTGATCAGCTGGATGCTGGGCTTTTTGCCATCCATGATATTGACCATCGTACGGTACTGGCGCTCACTATCGACCGACGTGGAGTCACAGCTCTCCCGGTTGACATCGACATCCTGTCCCTTCGCAGGGACCTGGGTATAGGCAAGCAGGATATTGGTGTTGTCATAGAGCTCCAGGTTCTTAAGCGCGCGCTCGCCCACTGCCGGAAGGTCCATGTACCAGCCGTTGTAGGTGGGGCCCCAGGTGGTCTTGTCGAGCGTGTCCACTTCGTCCACGCGGCCGCCCACGCCTCCGGCGATGTTGAGCTCGGCGATTGACCGTTTGGCCAGCCCTGCAGTGGTCACGCCCGTACCCAAGGCAGCGGGTGCCGGCACTGCCAGACATTCCGCAGGCGCAGAGGACGTGCAGGGCTTGCCGGGATGCACTTCCAGCCATTGGCTGGATCCTTCCGTTTTTCTTACCCGGTAGCGCGTGTTGTCCAGCACCGAATAGATGCTTTGTACCAGCACATCGCTGGGGTCATTGCGGCTGACATTGCGGCCGGTGCCAAAGGCGACCATCATGCCGCCCACAGGTACGGTTTTCTTCGTGCCATCGGACTGGGTCACCTCCTTGACCCGGTCATTGGCGCGCGCCGTGGGTGCCACCGTGATCGGCTGGACATTGGTGCGGGCGGAGGAACTGAGGGCCGAGGGACCACGCGCGGTGAACAGCGGAGAGCCGCTGAAGGCCACGTTCCATTCGCTGGCAACATCGCTGGTCAGGTCGAATTTCCAGATATTGCCAAGGTTGTCGCCCGCATAGGCGATGTCGATGCGTCCATCGCCGTTCAGGTCGATCAAGCGCGGCGCTGACAGGCCGTTGTCATTGGCATTGCCGGTGCCGGCGGTGGCGGTTGTCACTGGAATGCGAACCAGCTCCTGGCCCTTGTCCAGGTACTGGATCAGCAGCACCGGGCGCTGGTTGGTGCTGTTATAGCCATTGCCCATTACCGCTGCCCAGCGGCCGTTGTTCATGCGGGTGATTTGTGTGGTGCGCAGGAAGTCCGTTTCATCCATCACTGGCTTGGCCGTGATGTGGCCAATGTCGCGGTCCTCTTCTGCGGTGGCAATGCAGGCAGTGCGTTGCGCTCCGGTCAGCGCGGTGCAATCCAGAGGGTCAGCCACGCCACGGGTACGGTCCAGGCGTACCAGGGTGTTGGCATTGGCTGCCGTAAAGCTGGGAGCGCTGGAGGTGCTGCCGGCTGCGGGATTGGTCACATCCAGCACAAAGTAGCCTTTGCCGCCGGCCCCCATCGTGCCCACCAGCAGGGTGCGCCAGTCTGCAATGTAAGCCTGGTTGCCTGGCGTGGTTTCCCTGACGCCTCCGAGCTCCACATCACCCGTCATCGGTGAGCCATCGACAAAGTACTGGTGGGTATAGCCCGAGCTCGCCAGGTTCTTGAGCGATGTCAAAGCGCCATTGGGGATGTACGCCAGCTTCTCCGAGCCATCGGTCGCGGAGAAGCCATGCAGCATGCCATCATTGCCGCCGACATACACCATGGGGACGCGGTCTTTCTGCGCTTGCACAAAGCTGCTGTAGCCTTGCAGCGCATAGGTGCCTGAGGGGGCGCCGGTGTACCAGACGCCGGAGTTGATGATATCGCCTTGGCGGCTCTTGCGCTCGCGGAATGGCTTGGCGGTGGTGTAGCCGGTGGTGTCCGAGCCTTCCAAGGTGCGATCACCTCGGATGAAGTTCACAATGCTCTCACCGCTGGTGGCGATGGGCGTGGCACTGGCCAGCCCGATCTTGGCTTTCTGTGCGGTGCTCAGGTAGGTCTGGTCGCTGGCCCACTTGAACTGGACACCGCCCTTGTCACCCGATGTCGTGCTGGTCTTGGTGACCCACTGGTCACTCCACCCCAGAATCAAGCGGTTCGTCACGCCGGTCAACGCATCGAGCAGGTCGGCGGTCGTTTTGTTTTCCCAGGCTGGTGTGCTGGTGCCGCTCTTGCTCACCGTTCGGGCCGCCACATAGCCCTTCCAGCTGGAATCGGGCTGGTAGCCTGCTGTGAAGGTGGCCACGTCGTAGCGCGCCGCGTTTGAGCCGCTGCTGACAGACGAGGTCAGATCGGCATCGGTCTGCGTGTTGATCTGGCCAAAGATTTCGCGGAAGGCCTTCTCCAGGTCTTCACCTTTTTGCACCGCGTAGAAGCGGCCCCGGCCGTTGATGGCCGAATGCCACAGATCCAGTGCGCGGACTTCTTCCCCGCCGCTATTCATATCGGGCCAGGTCTTGGTGCCATTGACCAGGTCGGGGAAGCTGCCGTCATAGCCAAAAGGCACCATGCTGGACGAAGCGCTGATGTTGTACTTGGCCTCGTTGTAGGTCTGCTTCCAGGTGTAGGACAGCGCACTGAAGCCAATGGTGTAGGTCACCATGTGCGGCCAGGTGGCAGGGTTGTAGCGGGGGTTCCAATAACGGTCCAAGGTGGCGGTGGTGCTGCCATTGGTGAACGTCTCGGTGGCGGGCGCTTTGCGGTAGTCGGAAGTGGGCTGCATGGTGCCCGTCCAGCCCGTGGTATGCGGTGGCACTGCCCAGCTGTAGAAGGCCCAATCCGCCAGCGTATAGTCAAATGCATCACGGTACAAAGCACTCTTGGCGCGGTCGGCGGCTGTGGTGCCGCCGTAGACCGTGCCGTCCGGCAAGGTCAGGTTGGTCGTGTTGTCCGTTTGGGCAGGTTTGGTGGCGGTACTGTTCCAGCGTCCGTCCGTCATGATGATGTGGTAGCTGCGGCGGCAGGCCAGGTAAGGCGATCCCGTCGTGCCAGGCACCGACGCCCAGGGACTGTTGGTCGATAGAGGTCGCCGCATGTAGCCATCGGCCTGCGAGAACATCTTGTGCGATGGCGTGCCGTTCACGGCGCTCAGTCCATTGATAAAGCTGATCAGGTTGTCGCGGTGGCTGGTGTTCAGCACGCGCATCGAATTGGTCTTCATCGTGGTGCTGTCGACACTGTCGGCGCCCGATGCATTGCCGTTGTTCCACATGGCCTGCCAGGACATGCGCACCTTGCCGTCAGGCAGCAGGGACGTATCGCGCAACACGCCACCGCTGCCGCCGTTACCGATGAGTGCGTACTTCAGCACATTGATACGCCGTGCAGACACGGGCCAGGAGCCATCGGCATTGGGCACCTGGGTATTGCTGGCTCCCGTTTGGTTTTCCCGATCCAGCCGGTACTGCATACTGCCCGAATCATCGATAGAGATGATGATATTGGGAGCCACATAAGGCTCCTTGGTGCCAGGCGGCCCGCTGGCCAGCTCCAGGGCCCAGCTGCTGTGTGGTGCCAGTGCAGCGCATGCGGCCAAGGCCAGCAGATGTTTGCGGAATTGGGGGGTGTTGTTGTAAGCCACAGCGCCTCCTGTCGGTAGTGCGAATAGTTGGTTTCAGCCAGCTTGGCCATCAGGCCAGCGTCCTGCTGTCAAAGCGTTGAAGATCCAGAGTGGTGAGCTCAGTCCTTGAGCCGTTGGCGTGCATAGGTCTGCTGCAGGACCACCTGCGTATTGGGCTTTCGCCCATAAGCCAGGCTGGTGATGCGATAGACGACATTCGGGATCATATTGAGCGCCAAAAAGTTATTGGCCACCATGCTGTTGCCGGCACTGTCTTCGGCGACGATCAAATTCGAGTTCTTGCTGCTCTCGTCATAAGGCAGCACCTCGATCCAGTACCAGCCACCGCGGTTGGCAGCACTGCGGTCTGCGAGGATGGGATTGGCCGGGTTGCTGGCATTGCCCAGCTTGGCGCCGGTGTATTGGCCATAGCGCGCACCAATGGGTGCGCCGCCCGTGGGGGTGCTGGTCATCTGTGCCAGGGTGACGCCACGGCTTGCATCCGTGTTGTTCCAAAAATCCTGGTTGCCTTGGCGTTTGGTGCACAGGCCATTGCGGCATTTGTAGGCTTGGCTGTCCAGCGTGGCCAGCAGCTTGCCCACCGACGGCGCCTCCAATGGAATCTGGTCTGCGGTGCTTTGGCGGCAGACATCACCGGTACCACTGCACACGGAGCCGTCGGCATTTTCATTGCGGATATCCAGCTCCGCGTCCTGCAGCAGCGCTTGTCCGGCCTCGAAGGCGCGCTGGTAATCCGCATCATTGCTGACCATCATTTCTCCAAACAGGGAGGTGCGTGCCGACCACAGGGCCAGCAGCATCGACAGCATGACAAAGATGATGACGACGAACAGGGCCACGCCGCGTTGCTGGCGGAGCGGTGGGCGTTGGTCGCGAATGAAGAATCTGCCTTGCATGTTTAGGGCTCTTGGTTCGGGTTACAGCACATTGCCAATCAGCCCCTGGCTGCGCAATTGGTAGACACTGCGAAACACCATGTGCATGCGTTGGGCACGGGCCACTCCAATGGCGCTGCCGCTCATGTCGGTGGAGGAGGCGCTGGTGTAGTCCACCGAGGTGGTTCCATCACAGTCGGTATAGGTGGCGCTGCCGTTGCCCGAGGGCAGGTTCATGGGTTCGTTGCCATACAGAACAAGACAGACCTCCACCCCGGTGACCTGCCCCCAGTTGGTGCCTACGGCGGCAGCATTGACATACTGGATCTTGGGGGCGCCGCTGGCGGTATCGGTCATTCGCAAATACCGAACACGGAAGTTGGCCACATTGCCAATCACTGGTTGGGTCGTACCGGTGGTGCCGGTGCAGACCAGATTGTTGGCGTTGAGTGCAAACGCGCTGGAAATGCGCATGAAGCTGTTGTTGTCGGCGGTGTCCGAATCTTGCGGACCGCCTTGGCAATCGCGTGACAGCGACTGCGTAGCGGGGGACGTGTCGTTGACGGGGTAGACCGGCTCCTTGTAACGCCGGTACCCCAGGTTGAGCGTGGTGTTTGTACCGCTGATGGTGTCGGTCGCCGGGGAAAAAGCCCTTCCTGGAGTGGAAGAAGTGGCCTTGGCCTCGAAAGCCACTGGCAACGCATACCGGTCAATGTCCGTGCTGGTATTTTTGGAGGCATTGAGGTTGAGATACAGCGAGCCCGATTGCCGCAGCTGCTGACCGATCACGCGAAAGGCGTAGCCAGCCTGCTGCTGCAGCGCACTGGCGTCGCTGACCGTGCCCGAAGTGCCACGAGACACCATCAGCGCGCCCCCTGCTACCGCCACGACCATCAGCCCAATGGCCACGCCCACCATCAGCTCCACCAGCGTGAGGCCGCTTTGTCTGCTGCGCGTTGCGATGAAAGAGGCGCTGGCTGCGGGCGTCATCTGCAAACCATGAGGTGTTTTGTGAGGCATATCAGGTCCCTGGGCAGAAATAACGAGCTGTGCTGGTGCCCTTATAGGGCGCGCAGCGGGCGCTGACGGGGATGTACTGCAGATGGCAGGTATAGCCTTCTGCGCAGGTCACAGTAGCTCCACTGTCGGCAGCGGCGTTGATGGCCGAACGGTAGTCACTGTCGGCGCCTTTTCTCTCGTTTTCGCGCCAGCGGATCATCACGCCTAACTGACGGCGGTTGGCGGCGACGTCTTCGCCTGCAGACGTGAAGAGGTTCGCATCCCCCAGCGGCAATGCTCTGCTGACGAAAGCTTTCCATTGCGATACATCGTAGACGGCAAGCTCCGCACCCGTGCAAACAACGTTGCTGCATATTTTGCTGGGGGTAGGTGTATCGTCCCAATCGCTGATATAGCTGCTCATGTTGGCCATCGCATTGGGATTGACCTTCATGCGCTCACTCAGGTCCTCAATGAGCCGGATCGCCTGCTCTCGGCGCACGCTGGTCTGCGTGTCGCTGAGGGTGCGCAACTGCACGCCCACGATGCCCAGAATGCCCAGCGCGGCAACCACGAGGGCAATCAGCGATTCCAGCAAGCTGATGCCGCGTTGGCGGCGGGGTGCGGCAGAGATTCTCGTCAACCGGCGCATAGGACTTCTTTCTGTGTCTGAACTCGCAAGCGCTGCATGCGCTGAGCGAGGTTGGAAAAGCAGGGTCAGGAGCAGCTTGCAGTCCCTGAGTTCAACCGCCTGATCAAGCCACCGGCCTGGATGCATAGGGTCTGGGCTGCGGAATTGCTGCTGCTCGAACCTTGCGGCCAAGCGCGAAAAGTGAGCGCAGATGCGCCGTTATTGCTGAAACTCCCCCACCGATCCACACGGATCTTGCCGGTCATCGTGGTGCCCGCAGCACTCACTTCAATATCCGTGCGGGGAGATGCATTGGTCTGCCGGAGCGTCGTTTCGGCATCACCGCTTTGTGAGCCGTCGCGATTGACATCCGGAAATACCAGCCAGCCGCAGCCCCATTGCGCATCAGCGCTCGCAGCCGTGCAGTCACTGCCATTGGCCTTTTTGACGATGACGACATCCCCTGCACGCCGAATGGCTTCAGAGCGTGCGAAGTAGAGCGTGGATTGCAGATCTTCCACAGCGCTGCGTACCCGCCAGCGCTCCATCAAACCCTTGAAGCTGGGTGCTGCCAGCGACGCGAGAACCGCCACGATGGCAATGACCACCAAAAGCTCTATCGCGGTAAAGCCAGATGCCCGCCGCTGCAGTGACGAATGCCCATAATTCATGAAATGAATCATAAGTAATACTTTGCAAATAAGGGGTGCTGGACGACAAGTGGCTATCCGCGTGCGACAAGCGGCGGACCGCATTCAATGCGGCATCAGCTGATCGGGATCTGCGGCACAATCGCCGGCTGGGCCTGAAAGAATCTGTCATGACTGATGTAAACAAAACCCTGCAGCTGGAGCAACTGAATAGAGTTGAAGAAAAAGCTCTTCTGTCTCAGAGGCAACGTGAGTGTGCTGCCACTCGCACTTCGTTGGCGATAGTTGGAAAATTTGGCGACCCACGTCATGTCTTGTGAAGAATGACTGGAATAGAGTTCGAAAACCCTATGGCCGGGGCTGGTGCCACCTTAAAAAGCGGCACGTATCTTTACACTGCGCTTGTTCACAGACTTCGCTCTTCAAGCCACCTGTCGAAGAGGCAGACAGTCGCAAATTTTCTAAACTTACCGCACAACATAAAACTTCCGCTATGTATGGGATGGAATGCAGGTTACGTTAGCCGAACATACTTTGCAGGAATTCTCACACCTCAGGAACTGCTCCGCCAGCACACGCTATATGGATATCTGAATCTCTCGCAGAACATGGCTGAAGCCGATGCTCTCGAAAAATTGTTGATTCTCGGTAATCCTTACAATTCCATTGTCAGATCTGCGAGTGTTCAAAATCTTCGTTGGTGTGAATGCTGTGCGAGTATAGAGTCTGAGGCGTACGGTTTCGCAAGCTGGAAAGTTATTCATCAGATTCCCCAGGTTGCTATCTGTCACATTCATGGCAATCCTTTGCTTTCAATGTGTAAAGGCTGTGGTACAGCCATTGGAGCAGTACAGAATTTCCGTCTACCAGGTGAACCGTGCCCGAAGTGCAATAGTACTAATTTTGAAGGTGAAATTATTCACGTGCGGGATGCACATTGGTCGCTGATTAAGAATATTGCCAATGCTTTTGAGACGCAGGTGAACACATTTCGCCATAACGTATGGAATGATGAAGTTTCGCTGTTTATCTCCAACTTTCCATCTTGGGTCGATGCGCAAAAGGTAGTGGTGGATTATATCTGTCGTGAGTGGGAGGTCTCTTCGATCAAGCAGGTGTGGGAGTTAATAAATATACCTTTGTTGATTGCGGAGAATGTTTTCGAAAACGGTGACAAATATCTCTCCGTCAGAATTCTTCTGCGCCGCGTGATGCAGTTGATCTGTCCAAAAGTATCTGGAGTTCTAGGTTCTGGTGACGCGCTGCCAAGCGTTCATTCCTATCAATTATGCTTCTCAAACGTTGTTAGGCAGTATGCATCTCGTTTAGGTATCAGTAGTCGAACTACGTATGCATTGATAATGCCTTTGAGTCTTCATTCAGCTGCAGTTGCTTCAGGTCTTTCGTATACTACAATTCAACTTGCATGGAGCAAAGTCCGTAAATCGATGGTGTTGGATCTTGGGGCGGAAACAGTGAGAAATATTCTTCCTGGAAATCGTATGTAATCATGTTTGGAAACGCCAGTGCTAATTTTGGATTTGTTAGCTGTATTTCTCTATAAATTGATCAGTTTGTTTTAATATGGGTGGTGATTTCCTGATATATTTTCTGTGCCAAATTCTAGATAATTAGAAGCTCATATAAGGCACGGTTCAGATGCATTCATGCCTGTTTGGGAGTTTGGCTTTGCAGCGTCCACTGCAGAAATTAAAGGTTGTGCAAGTCACGTAGTGAATTCATATTTTCTCTATGGAAAAGCTGATCGTAGGTTTTAAAAAGTCCACCCAAATGGTTTTTGTTTAGTATTCAAACCTAAATTGCGACGAGCTTCGATTGCCCAGCGATTTCATCAAAGCAGCCAGCTGGTTGGGCGCATGTTCACGCATCCAGCGGTAGTCGGCACTGCAGTGATTTTCAATGTCAGCTCGCCGGCTTTGTGGTGCGCTTTGTACGAAGCATCGGATGCGTTCAATGCATTCAGCTTGGTGAGTGTTACGGAGACGCGATTTCCACTCGTTACGTAGTGTGGGGTCGACTTCCAACCATCTAACAACATCACGGCGGCTAACGCGTAACCGCTCCATGACGTCCGCATAGCTGTCGCAGCATTGAAACGCGTCACGGACGTATTCTGGCGCCACTAATGAATCTGTTGGAAATTCATTAAATAACGGGAGTTGGCCTTTTATGGACGGACTGCGACCCGAAGCCGCATCTGCAAAAGAGTGAATGAGCTCATGATGGGACTTCCACTCCAGAGCGTTCCATAAGACCACCCAGGCAATCGCCGTCGACTTTTTTTTTCGCCAAAGCAGTCCCGGGATTAGGCTGCCATCAATGAGTTCGTTTAGCTCGGGTTGTGCAATCCGCACTAGAGAGGAAGATCCGGTGGAAGAGAACCATCTAGCGATTCGTTCGTGCCGCATACCATTGGCTGAATGTATGACACCAATTTCCTGTAACCGGCAGATAGCGGAGCGGCGCAAAGAGAGCATGTCTATGCATGGAGTCCTTTGAAGATGGCTGCCTAATGCAGCAGCATTGCTCGCAAGTTGACTCAAGGCGTCTGGGACCACAATTGCGATCCCGTCCTCTTTACTAGGCAAACGCCATTGCTTGCGTCTTCGATAGCTCGAACGCAATGGCTCGTTATGTTGGGTACAGATTACAGCTGTCGGGTATTGGTGGACTGTATGCCATAAGGGGCGGCCGATGTTCTCTATGTCATGCTGCATGCAACGACAGCACCATTTCAGTGGATGCGTTACCTGTTGGGTGCGTGATGATCCCAACACTGCTCTCATCCAGTGCGTTGATTGTGGGTGTAGTGCTTGATAGGCGAGCTCTTTTTGCGCTTGTGCACTTAGGAACGGTAGGTAGAAGCCAGCTACCGAATGATCGCGGAGAAGCCCAAGGCAGGAAGCTGGCTCTGCTTTTGAGATAGCAGTGAACCTTTCAAGCGAATGCGGGAACTCATGTTGTCGAACAGCATGAGCGGCACCAAGAAGCTCTGAAGCTGTTGCCGCAGAGTTGCGGCAACAGCTCATGGCATGGTTTGCAGCACACCAGCTATACAGCGTCTCATCTGGATGGATTGAAAAGAGGCTGTGGGTTGCAGTGAAGCGACCTGATTTTGAAGCATCGTGCTGCATCATGACTCCTCTAGTTGGCTCGTCCCGGCTTCTTTTTTTCAACAGATTTGAGAGCTTCCAGTTGTTTAGTCATACTATCAATTAAATCTTCGCTTACTCCTAAGCGTCTAACGTCCTCGGGTGGCAATTTGCTCAGCGCTTTGAGGCGCTGAGAGATCTGATTGGTTTGCCTGGTTTGCCTAGCTTTGAAGCTACGGACGAGCTTCTCTGCCGCGGTAATTGTTACTTTTGGGGCCGCTGTATTCATGGCGTCAGTTGGACTGCGCATGACTGTATTCTTGGGTGTTTTTATCGGCCTAGTTACTGGCGGAATGTCGATGAATTGACTCGAAAGACGAGCCTCTTCTGAGGCCGCTGCTAGTGCGATTCGGCGCAAATGCTTGAAACGTGGGGAGGTTTGAGCTGCGAGATAGTCTTGTTCTCCGACCGCTGCGAAAAGGCCGCCGCGGCGGAGGGCTGACCTTTGAACCTCTTGGTGATAAGCCATAAAGAGGCCCGGCAAGCCAGCTGAGTTCTCGTTTTCGAACAGAGACCTTCTTTGCTCATCAATAGTCCATTCTTCGATAATCGAAAATTCCCTCGCGTGACGAACAAAATCACGTGCCCACCAAGGGTCTCTGCGGGGGTCTGCAGGAAAAAGCGAATGAACTCCTCCAGTACTGAAGCGGCGCATGAGCTGGCTGTAGCTGCCGAGGTGTTCAAAGGCCAAAGGGTTACCCGCGAGAACAACAGATATCCCCAAATTCATCAACTGAAGATAAAAAAGAGCGAATTCCATTCGCCAGGGGCTGTCCTCGAATGTCGATTCCTGCTTTTCGTCGACACATAGCAGTGCAACACGATGGCGAGTGAGTAGCTTGGACACTGTCACCAATAGCGAGTCTAGGTTGGTGACCCTCCGATGTTCCTCGTAGTAGGTTGTCTGGACTTTGCTGTCGAGGCACTGCAAGATGCGCTTGAGTAATGCGCCGCGTGAGCCGTTGCTCGGATGGTCGACAAGCAGATACACGCATTGCCGTAGCCGATAGTACCCACCTGTTTCAGAATTTCCATGATCGAGTACTTGTTGTGGGGCAAAGATCTCGAGCGCGCGTGTAAGTAACGCCGACTTGCCGGCAGCTGTCATGCCCGATAGGAGCATCCCGCCACCTTGGGCAGGAGTAAGCATTTTTAAAGCATCTACTGACTCAAGCACACCGATCTGATTGCACAGCTTGCGATTTGACGGGCTTAGCGGATTAGCGAGGGTCAGTGTGCGCCTAAGCAAGGACTGGATTCCGGCGGCAGGCTCAATAACAGCTGTGGTAGGCGCGAACTGGCGGTCTGCAAGATCTAGCAGAGGCTCTCTGTGACTCGTTGGAATTGCTCGCCAATTGACACCCTTAAGAGAAAAATGACTGAGCTTGCTTGGTAATTCGTTGAATGGAATAAACGGAGATATTTCATCGAAGAATGGATTTGGGCCTTCAGCCAGCTCTGGATGATCTGCTGCGTTGCTCATTTGTTGTTCCTCCAGAAGGCAGCCATGGCATCATCTGCAGCGTCTGGCGTAGCGGGTATTTCTATGGATGTTTCTTCGTCGTTGATTGCGGGCTCATGCTCTCTATCCTGCATCCGCAGAAGCTCGATTTCGTGTTTACGGTTGAGCTCCAGGTTTGACACCAATGCGGCTCGCGATGGTTTTTTCTGCAATGTGGCCAGTGCGGACTTCACATCAGCTTTTGCAGATTCCGTAATAGCGCTTTGGCGGAGGATGGTGTCCGCGCGATGCTGCTCTCGGTCGGCTGCAGAAAGGTCGTTCAACACGGCTTGTTCTTCGCAGTAGGAAACCCATTCATCTAGCGTCAAGTTCTTGATGATCGACTGGTCGCGGACAGAGTGAATGACTCTGATCATTCCTGTGCGCGTTGGTAGCCACGCTTGTGACAGATCGTTCGGATCCATCTTCACGCGGGTAAGAATATCTTTGCCTGTTAGCTTCACTTGTCTAAGGATGCCAGTCTGCGCCAATTCTTGGCTCGTGTATCGAAGTCGGAAAAGTCGCATCTTGCGGCCATGAACGCTTCCAATCAGACGAATGCCGTTCTTAGCGATCACTGCTTCTACATCTGGGAGCGTGAACGCTCTAAGCGCTTCGTAATCAACGTTTATTGAAACGTTGAGTCCCTTTCGCTCCAGCCATTGATAAATATTTTTGCGTGTTGGTGCGATGCGAGGGGTTGATAGGAGCATGTCGTCAGGCGCAAGATCTGGAACTTCTTCGACAGTGTTGTGCTTGACGATCCATTGGATCAACTCTCTCATGTATTCGGCGTAGTTCCAGAGTGCGTCAGCCGCTGGATGGGCTTCTCCTCTAGACCTGGGTTTGCCGTGCGTCGTTCCAGGCAGTCTGTGATCTAGATGGGCATGCATTCTTTTGTGTTCGGTTTCTACACTTCCCTTGGGGTCGCCACGTCTTGCAGGGGTGTAGGCAATACCAAACCCGAATTGTTGTTCGGCTTCTGTATTTATTTCTGCCTTAAGCTCTCCGTTATCCGCCACGTGGTTGCGTGCCAGCAGACCTGGAATCGCATCTTTGTCGATTTCGACACCGAACCGGCGAGCCCAAGCGCTTTTATCCTTGAGTGCTCCGTGCAGAATTGCCAACTGAGCTGTTTTCGGTGATGGACGTTCCCAGCCGCAGTAGACGCCGTAAATCATCCCAGTAAGCGTTTCTTTGAGGATGAGGCGGGTCAATGGAGGGAGTTTGTGAAGGCGGTTTCGAAAGGACACCAAGTAGACATCTGTGGATGTGCCGTCGAAAAATGATTGTTGCCCAATGGCAATAACGGTATCCCGCTCGGAGCGACCAGTAGTCTTTTGTTGTTGCCTCCACTTGGTGTCTCCAATAATCAATTCCCAAGCAGTTTTATTTGCGAGCTTGCACCCCCAGCGCATGAACTGGTCAAAACTTGGTCGATGTTCCTTAGAGAATAGAGTTGCACGCACCTCTCCAGTGGGAGTAATCTCATGGTGAGCCCAATGCGAAGCACTTGTCAGCAAGTACGCATCACGTGGAGTTCTCTCCTTTGTAATCAAGGAAAATCCATGGCCGAGGAGTTTTTTGTCTAGTTCGGAAAGCGGGTAGCCTCTGGTGGTCCAGTGGTTTGTTTTGTATAGGCGTGGGCTTCGTCCGAGTTTCTTGCTCTGTTTCTTTGCTTGTCCTGGGTTGCCACAGCGGTCGTACCCTGCAAGCAGTGCGTTCTTTTGACATCCTCCCGACCAGAATCTGTTCATCCAGTTGCGTAATGTTGAACTCGCATGACCTAGCTCTTTAGCTCGCTCGTCAATTTGATGCGCAAGGCTATCATCTTCCATAGCCTCTGATATCCGTCTTGGGAAATTGGTATCAGTCAAGCAAACAAGTGGTCTGATAGCTGTGAATCGCTTGTCACGTTCCTCAAACTGCTTGAGCAGTTTAGCTCGCGCCTTCACCTTCGTACAATTGGCCAACCGATCAGCGTCCTTCAGCGATCGAGCAGCGGAGGGCTGAACTTTGAGCACCACGCACTGCCCGCTGCGAATATACTCATTGACTTCCGCAATAGAGCGGCAGTAAGGCATGCAGTAGTACCCTTTTCTCTGATTAAGTTGGCTGCTGTGTCGCCTCTCGCAGTTGATCAGCCAGACAAGTGGATCGGGCTTGCTGAAATCCACGTCTACAACACGAGATGGCCCCGTAAGGACCGCTGAGCCTGGGCCGTTGTCGAGTATGTCCATTGAGACAAAGAGGCTTATGTTGCTCATGCGTCCGCTCCTAACCATGCACTACGCAGTTGCTGTCTCAATACAATGCCTCCTCTTTGTAGCGGTTCAGCGGGATCGAACGGAAGTGTCAGGTCATGATCAACGTCAAGTCGCCATAAGGCCAAATGGAAATACTTTTGTAGTTCGGAAAAAGAGCAAGAGCAGCGCAAGGCAATGCGATTGAGAATGCTTAAAGGGCTATGGGCATAGCCATGCTCACCTAATGACTCCACCACCTGCCAGTACAGTGGAGTTATGAGCGATTGCATCGTTGTAGTTGGTGCAAGCGCGTCAATATTTGTTGCTAGCTCCTGAGAAAATTGCTCAGCGTGAACGATCACATGTCTGATCTGACATTCCACGCAGTAGCGACGAGCAAGCTCTATGCGTTCTTTGATGCGAGACAGGATGTTGGGCTCAAGTACGATTTCCTCGGGCTTGTTGTCTAATGCGACAAGCAACCAACTACCGTCGTGGCGCTTCCATGTTGTCAGGACGTCTATCGTGCCAATGTAAGGCAGACTCGTACCCGGGAAATTTCCATGTCGAATCCGCGCTTCGGAAGCGATATCAATCAAACCCCTGACTGGGGCAACATCTTCAATCCCACCTAGACCTACTGAGGGATGCTGATGCTCCCAAGGCCACATTGGAAACTGCTCGCGAACATCCTTAGCGCCGAGCCAACAGGCAAGTTGGATCGTCCGTCGCTCAGCTATCGCGCGAAAGTGATGTAGTCGTGCAAATTCGGGAGAGGGCAGATGGCCCACAAAGCTGACGGGAGACGAGTCGCGCTTTGTGACTCGCAGCCGAGGCTTGTATCTCTGGAAATGTCCTTGCCCGTATCCAGCACGAATCAGAGCTTCGAGCTTCTTTGTGGTCATTCGTCCCGATTGGGATGGGGGAGGGTTCTTGGAGCGAGCGAACTCCCCAACACTGAAGTCGGATGCGGTCCACATAGGTCAAGCCTTTCTTTAGGAATCCACTTGTGCAAATTTGTGCACGAGAAAGCTTGACCCTCCGCCCTGATGCGGATAAATTTGGACCTGTCGGATCCTTGGGACTAGCTTCTCGGGGTTACAAAACCTCGGGTGTCAGCCCGAGGTTTTGTTTTTTCTGCGATGACGCAGGCAGTCGGTACGTAACCGTTAGCGTGAGGGGCTATTTCAAACCAAGCTCCTTTGCGATTTGTGCGCTTTTGCCTCTCAGGCACTTTCGCCCGCCTTTAAGGATCGTATAAACAAGCCAAGGGCTGTATCCATGCTCTTTCGCCCACGAAACTACAGAAATACCGTTTTTTCGGAAGTATTCCCAAGTCATGGGAGGCTTTCCGGCGGCGGCAGTTTCTGATAGTGAAGGCTGATGCATGAATGTGATGGAAATAGCGACTTTGAATGTGCGGCAGTCAATATTACCTACAATTTTTTATAACTTTCATTGAGTTTTTTTATTTTTAGCCGCCGCACTCTTCAACATAAAATTATCTCTATTAATTTTTTTTCTATTTGTCTCTCTCGCTAAAGCCGATCGAGGTGGCTGCAAGTAAATATCACGTTTAATAATATTGCAGACGAATAGAAAAACCCTTGGCTTCTTATGGGATTGAGGAGGCTAAAGTGTTTCAATTAGGTTCGGCGTGAACACGAGTCTCCGGCACAAGCTGTATGTTCGGCGATCCCGTAGTGCAACATCCACTGCGCTGAGAGTCGCTAACATCAGTGCCCAAAAGACCAGCATGAACCAGCTATGCTTCATGTACTCAGGACAAGACTACCCGTTGGCAAAGAGCTGTTGCTGCAGTTGCAGCCACAGATACTCTCCTTCTCTCCCCCTCCAAAGGTGGCACACGCAAGGTAAGCGTCCGGTCATCCCATCTTGACTCGCAATAGCGTGCGGCGAAGGCGTTT
>NZ_JBGTYN010000021.1:0-80950 GCF_041730275.1 Comamonas sp. SY3
GAACATGTGACCCCTGCCGTGTGAAGGCAGTGCTCTACCGCTGAGCTAATCACCCGAAATCTCTCGCCGTCAAGCCCTCTATTATGACAGCAAATATTTGCTGGCCGTAAAAATTAGGCCAATTTTCTCCAAATAGTTTTACCGCCACTCGATTTGTCCAACTGCGCGAGCACGTCCTCATGGGCTGCCAGCTCCGCATCGGAAGGCAGGATCACCGGCAGATCGAACTGCGCAAAGTCCACCTTCTTGATGACCACCGCCGAGCCGGATTTGTTGTTGGACGCCATGCTGTCAGATGACAGCAGCTGCTCCTGCCCGCGCGTCATGTTGATGTAGACGTCGGCCAGCAGCTCGGCATCGAGCAAAGCGCCATGCAGGTCGCGGCCGGAATTGTCCACTTCGAGGCGATCGCACAAGGCATCGAGCGAATTGCGCTTACCCGGGAACAGATCGCGCGCCATCAACAGCGAGTCGAGCACACCGCTGACCATGCTCGATAGAGCAGGCATGCCCACCCGCTCGAACTCCTTGTTCAGGAAGCCCATGTCGAAGGGTGCATTGTGGATGATCAGCTCGGCGCCTTCCAGGTAGGCCCGGATCTCTTCGGCCTTCTCGTGAAAGCGTGGTTTGTCAGCGAGAAACGCGCTGGAGATGCCGTGCACACGCAGCGCGTCTTCATGGCTTTCCCGGTCGGGGTTGAAGTACAGGTGCAGATTGTTGCCGGTGAGCTTGCGGTTGAGCAGCTCGACGCAGCCCAGCTCAATGACACGGTCACCATCGACGACAGACAGACCCGTGGTTTCCGTATCCAGAACAATTTGGCGCGACATCTACAACTTCCTCGACTCAAAACAGCGATTGTAAAAGCCGGGCGCTTCGATACGCCCGGCCCGGCAGATGCTCAGTGGTTTTCCTTGGCGTGGTTGATCGAGTACTTGGGAATCTCCACGGTCACATCCTCGCGCGCCAGAATGGCCTGGCAGGACAGGCGGGACTGCGGCTCCAGGCCCCAGGCACGGTCGAGCAAATCGTCTTCTTCCTCCTCGGAAGGCTCCATGGAATCGAAACCCTGGCGCACGATCACATGGCAAGTCGTGCAGGCACGGCTCATGTCGCAGGCGTGCTCGATGTTGATGCCATTGTCCAGCAGCGCCTCGCAGATCGATGTACCGGTAGGCGCCTTGATCTCGGCGCCTTGGGGACAGTATTCGGCATGGGGCAGGATTTTGATGATAGGCATGGGAGTGTGGTTCTTCTTGCTGTAGTCGGTTAAATGGATTGCACGTTCTTGCCGGCCAGGGCCTGGCGGATGCCACGGTTCATGCGCTCGGCGGCAAAGGCCTCCGTGCCCTTGGCCAGCGCGTCGGTGCTGGCCTCGATCTCGGCGGCGCTTTCGCTGTTGGCCAGCGCATGGCGCAGCTGGTCCATCAGCGCATCGACCTGGCTGCGCTCGGCGTCGGCCAGCAGGTCGCCATCGGCGTCCAGCGCGCTTTGGGTGGCGATCAGCAGGCGGTCGCCATCGACCCGCGCCTCGACCAGCGCGCGTGCCTGCATATCGGCCTGGGCGGTGCTGAAGCTGTCGCGCAGCATGTTCGCGATCTGCTCGTCCGAGAGGCCATACGAGGGCTTGACATCGATATGCGCCTCTACACCACTCACCAGTTCTTGCGCGCCCACGCTCAGCAGCCCATCGGCGTCGATGGTGAAGGACACGCGGATGCGCGCCGCGCCCGCGGCCATCGGCGGGATGCCGCGCAGCTCAAAGCGCGCCAGGCTGCGGCAGTCGGCCACCAGATCGCGTTCGCCCTGCACCACATGGATGGCCAGGGCCGTCTGGCCGTCCTTGTAGGTCGTGAAGTCCTGGCCGCGTGCGGTCGGAATGGTTTCGTTGCGGCTGACAATGCGCTCGACCAGGCCTCCCATGGTCTCGATGCCCAGCGACAGCGGGATCACATCGAGCAGCAGCAAGTCGCCATTGGTGTCATTGCCGGCCAGTTGGTTGGCCTGGATGGCGGCACCCAGGGCCACCACCTCGTCGGGGTTCAGGTTGGTCAGCGGCGGCTTGCCAAAGAAGTTGCCGACCGCCGTCTGCACCTGGGGCATGCGCGTAGAGCCGCCCACCATCACAACGCCTTGTACCTCGTCCTTGGCGAGCTGGGCATCGGCCAGCGCACGGCGCACGGCCGTCAGGGTCCGGGCGGTCAAGGCCTGGGTGGCCACATCAAAATCGGCACGGCTCAGGGGCAGCGAGATGGTCTGGCCCGACAGCTGCGCCGAGAAGATGACCTGCTCGGCCTCGGTCAGTGCCTCTTTGGCGGCCTTGGCGGCCAGGCGCAGTACCGCCTTGTCCTGCGCGGTCTGCACCGCGGCGCCGGTTTTCTCCAGCACCCATTGGCCCAGCGCCGCGTCATAGTCGTCCCCGCCGAGCGCCGAGTCACCGCCGGTGGCAATGACCTCGAACACGCCGCGCGCCAGGCGCAGCACAGAGATGTCGAACGTGCCGCCGCCCAGGTCATAGACGGCGTAGATGCCTTCAGAGGCATTGTCCAGGCCATAGGCAATGGCCGCAGCCGTGGGTTCGTTGATCAGGCGCAGCAGCTTGATACCGGCAAGCTGGGCCGCATCCTTGGTGGCCTGGCGCTGTGCATCGTCAAAATAGGCCGGCACGGTGATCACCGCGCCATACAGGTCATTGTCGAAAGTGTCTTCTGCGCGGTAGCGCAAGGTGGCCAGGATCTCGGCGCTGATCTCCACCGGGGTCTTGCGGCCGGCCACCGTCTCGATGGCCACCATGCCGCTGCCCTCGGGCTGCACCAGCGCATAGGCCAGTTGCTCGGGCGCATGGATATCGGCGAGGTTGCGGCCCATCAGGCGCTTGGCCGAGGCAATGGTGTTGGCGGCATCCACACCGGGATGGGCGAGCGCCGCATGACCGATGTCGCGCTTGCCATTGGCGTGGTAGTGCACCACCGATGGCAGCAGCACCCGGCCTTCATCATCCGGCAGGCATTCGGCCACGCCGTTGCGCACGGCAGCGACCAGGGAATGCGTGGTGCCCAGATCAATGCCCACCGCGATGCGGCGCTGGTGGGGATCGGGAGATTGGCCAGGTTCTGAAATTTGGAGCAATGCCATGGATGCGATCTATCTTGTGTTCTCTTGCCTGCGGCCCGCAGGGGATGCGGGCGCAGCGGTCTCAACGGGGGGCGCCAAGGCATGCTGTGCGGCCTGGTGGGCCACCCTGCCTTGGTCAAAAGCCTATTGTCCCAGTTGCTCGCGGCGGCGGTCGATGTCGCCGCTAAATCGCGCAACAAACATGAGGGCTCTCACCTGCTGGGCCGCCTGTGCGTAGTCACGCTCCACATCCAGCAGTTGCTGGCAGCGCTCCAGCATCGCGCGGCGGGCGCTGGCCACCTGGTCGTCCAGCGCGTCCACGTCGGCTTGCGACTGCGCCTCTTCCAGCGCCTCGCGCCACTCCATCTGCTCCATCAGAAAAGCGGTGGGCATGGCGGTGTTGTCTTCGGCACGGATGGGTGCGTCATGCAGCTCGCACAGATAGGCGGCGCGCTTGAGCGGGTCCTTGAGGCGCTGGTAGGCCTCATTGATGCGCACCGACCACTGCATCGCTACGCGCTGGGCAGCAGCACCTTGCGACGCAAAGCGGTCCGGATGGGCCTGCTTTTGCAAGGCCTTCCAGCGCTCGGCCAATTGCTGGGCGTCTTGCGCAAACTGCATCGGCACGGCGAACAGTTCGAAATCGTTGGATTGCAGATTCATCATGAAAAAACCGCCTGGCAGAAGCACAGGCGGTTTGCAGTTTTGGCATCAGCGATGCCGACAAACAAGGCCAGATCGGCCAGTAACGGCCAACCGGGCGCCTGAACCTGAGGCCTCAGATTCTGAAGCTCTCGCCACAGCCGCAGCGATCGCGCTCATTGGGATTGTGGAACTTGAAGCCCTCGTTGAGGCCCTCACGCACAAAGTCCAGCTCGGTGCCGTCGATATAGGCCATGCTCTTGGGATCGACCAGCACCTTGACGCCGTGGTCCTCGAACACCACATCTTCGGGCGCTGCCTCGTCCACATACTCGAGCTTGTAGGCCAGGCCCGAGCAGCCGGTGGTCTTCACGCCCAGACGCACACCCACGCCGTGGCCACGGCGTGACAGGTAGCGGTTGATATGGCGCGCAGCCGATTCAGAAAGCGTGACAGCCATGGCGCCTTAAGCCTCCGCCTTGGCGGTGTGCTTGGCCTTGTAGTCGTTGACTGCAGCCTTGATCGCGTCTTCCGCCAGGATCGAGCAGTGGATCTTCACCGGTGGCAGCGCCAGCTCTTCGGCGATCTGCGCGTTCTTGAGCGCAGCGGCTTCATCAAGCGTCTTGCCCTTGACCCATTCGGTCACCAGCGACGACGATGCAATCGCCGAGCCGCAACCGTAGGTTTTGAAGCGAGCATCCTCGATCACGCCGGTGTCGGCATTGACCTTGATCTGCAGCTTCATCACGTCGCCGCAGGCCGGAGCGCCGACCATGCCGGTGCCCACGGATTCATCACCCTTGTCAAAAGAGCCCACGTTACGGGGGTTCTCGTAATGATCAATCACTTTGTCGGAATATGCCATCTTGGTACCTCTTAACAGTTATCGGCTGCGCCGGCTTTAGTGGGCAGCCCACTGGATGGTGCTCAGATCAACACCGTCTTTGTACATTTCCCACAGGGGGCTCAACTCGCGCAGCTTGGTCACGTTCTCACGGATCGATGCGACGGCGTAGTCGATGTCTTCATTCGTCGTGAAGCGGCCAAACGTCATGCGCAGGCTGCTGTGCGCCAGCTCATCGCTGCGGCCCAGGGCGCGCAGCACGTAGCTGGGCTCCAGGCTGGCGGAGGTGCAAGCAGAACCCGAGGACACGGCCAGGCCCTTGATACCCATGATCAGCGATTCGCCTTCGACGAAGTTGAAGCTGATGTTCAGGTTGTGGGGCACGCGGTGGGTCAGGTCGCCGTTGACGAACACCTGCTCGATGTCCATCAGGCCGTCGAGCATGCGCTGCTGCAGCGCCTTGGCATGGGCGTAGTCCTTGGCCATGTCTTCCTTGGCGATGCGGAAAGCCTCGCCCATACCAACGATCTGGTGCGTAGCGAGGGTGCCCGAACGCATGCCGCGCTCATGGCCACCGCCGTGCATCTGTGCTTCAATGCGCACGCGTGGCTTGCGGCGCACGTACAGCGCACCAATGCCCTTGGGACCATAGGTCTTGTGCGAGGCCAGACTCATCAGGTCCACCTTCAGCGCGGTGACATCGATCTCGACCTTGCCGGTGGCTTGCGCCGCATCCACGTGGAAAATGATGCCCTTTTCGCGGCAGATGTTCCCGATGGTGTCGATGTCCTGGATCACGCCGGTTTCGTTGTTCACGAACATGACGCTGACCAGAATCGTGTCGGGGCGGATCGCCGCCTTGAACACGTCCAGGTCCAGCAGACCATCTTCCTTGACATCCAGATAGGTGACCTCAAAGCCTTCGCGCTCCAGTGCACGCATCGTGTCGAGCACCGCCTTGTGCTCGGTCTTGACGGTGATCAGGTGCTTGCCCTTGCCCTTGTAGAACTGGGCAGCGCCTTTGAGCGCCAGATTGTCAGACTCGGTGGCACCGCTGGTCCAGACGATCTCGCGCGGATCGGCGTTGATCAGTGCGGCGACTTGGGCGCGGGCCTTTTCAACCGCCTCTTCCGCCGTCCAGCCCCAGGCATGGCTGCGCGATGCAGGGTTGCCGTAGTTCTCGGACAACCAGGGAATCATCGCTTCAACCACGCGTGGGTCCACCGGCGTGGTAGCACCGTAATCAAGGTAAATAGGGAAATGTGGGGTCGTGTCCATATCTGGCTCTACTGGCGCGTGCTGGTGGCACCCGCAAAAACTCAAAACGCAATCATCGAATGACTTGCACACCTTCTGGAAGGCGCAACAAGACCTCCCGGCACCGTGAAAGGCACCGGGGATGCGGCGACCAGCGCCGCATCAAGAATCAGGATTTGGCAAACACATTGCCCAGCGCAAACACCGAGTTCGGTGCCGTCACGCGAATGGGCTTGACCACCGGCGTGGTCGAGATGGCGCGGCGCACGATCGGCTTGTCTTCGATCTGGATGCCCTTGGCCAACTGGTCGTCCACCAGCTTTTGCAAGGTGACGGAATCCAGAAATTCAACCATGCGCTGGTTCAGCGATGCCCACAACTCGTGCGTCATGCAACGGCCGGCTTCACCCATGCAGTTTTCCTTGCCGCCACACTGCGTGGCGTCAATAGGTTCATCTACCGACACAATGATGTCGGCAACTGTGATCTCGGCGGCCTTGCGAGCCAGGGTGTAGCCGCCACCGGGGCCACGGGTGGATTCCACCAGCTCATGGCGGCGCAGCTTGCCAAACAGCTGCTCCAGATACGACAGCGAGATCTGCTGACGCTGGCTGATGGCAGCCAAAGTTACCGGGCCATTGTTCTGGCGCAAAGCCAGATCAATCATTGCAGTGACTGCAAATCGGCCTTTGGTAGTGAGACGCATAATCGTTCCTTAGAGGTCAGGCTTGATAACCATAGACGCCCAATGCAAGCAAGCCACCCGCAATGACATCGTCGTAGCCTGTCGCTCCACCCTGCGTGTGCAGGGTAGGTCCCATTCATCGATAGGCTTTTTTCTTGTTGTTGAGTAATTTGTGTCAGTATAGCACAATGCCCCCTAAATTCGCTCGGGTAAGCAAAGATTACTTACAGAAACTGACAACGCTAGAGGCTGCGGGTATTCCCTGCCCCTGGAGAAGCGCCACCAAAAGCCCTTTGTTTCAAAATGGTTAATTGGTCGCGGGCCTGGGCTGCTGCCTCGAACTCGAGATTGCGCGCCGCCTCCAGCATCTGTTTTTCCAGGCGCTTGATTTCCTTGGCAATCTCCTTTTCGGACATGTCCTCGACCTGGGCGCGGCTCATTGCCACCTGCTGGGCACGGTCCATGTCATCGCTGGCCTTGGTGCTGTAGACGCCATCGATCAAATCACGCACTTGCTTGACGATGCTGCGCGGCACGATGCCATGCTCCGCATTGAAGGCCATCTGCTTTTCCCGGCGGCGGCTGGTTTCGTCCATGGCCTTGCGCATCGAGTCCGTGATGCGGTCCGCATAGAGGATGGCCTTGCCGTTCATGTTCCGCGCGGCACGGCCAATGGTCTGGATCAGGCTGCGCTCCGCACGCAGAAAACCTTCCTTGTCCGCATCCAGAATCGCGACCAGCGATACCTCGGGAATGTCCAGGCCCTCGCGCAGCAAATTGATGCCGACCAGCACATCGAACGTGCCCAGACGCAGATCGCGAATGATCTCGACCCGCTCGACGGTGTCAACATCGGAGTGCAGGTAGCGCACTTTCACGCCGTTGTCGGTCAGGTACTCGGTCAGCTGCTCGGCCATGCGTTTGGTCAAGGTGGTGATCAGTACCCGCTCCTGCACCTTGACCCGCGCGTGGATCTCCTGCAGCACGTCGTCCACCTGGTGGGTGGCGGGGCGCACCTCCACTTCGGGATCGACCAGGCCGGTGGGACGCACCACCTGCTCGACGATCTTGCCGGCATGAGTCTTCTCGTAGTCGGCTGGCGTGGCCGAAACGAACACCACCTGGCGCATGCGCTGCTCGAATTCGCCAAACTTCAGCGGCCGGTTGTCCAGCGCGCTGGGCAGGCGAAAGCCATACTCCACCAACGTGGTCTTGCGTGCCTTGTCGCCGTTGTACATGGCATTGAGCTGGCCAATCATCTGGTGGCTCTCATCGAGAAACATCAGCGCATCCTTGGGCATGTAGTCCGTCATCGTCGGCGGCGGATCGCCGGGCGCGGCGCCCGAGAGGTGGCGGCTGTAGTTCTCAATGCCCTTGCAGTGCCCCACTTCGGTCAGCATCTCCAGATCGAACCGGGTGCGCTGCTCCAGGCGCTGCGCTTCGACCAGCTTGCCCTCCCCGACCAATTGCTTGAGGCGCTGGGCCAGCTCTTCCTTGATGGTTTCCACCGCAACCAGCACCTGGTCGCGCGGCGTCACATAGTGGCTGCTCGGGTAGATGGTGAAACGCGGCACCTTCTGGCGCACGCGCCCGGTCAACGGATCGAACAGCTGCAGACTCTCGACCTCGTCATCGAACAGCTCGATGCGCACTGCCATTTCACTGTGCTCGGACGGAAACACATCGATGGTGTCGCCGCGCACGCGGAAGGTGCCGCGCGAGAAATCTGCATCGTTGCGCTTGTACTGCATGCGCACCAGTTGCGCGATCGCATCGCGCTGGCTCAACTCGTCGCCCACCCGCAAGATGAAGCGCATCTTGGTATAGGACTCGGGCGAGCCGATACCGTAGATCGCCGACACGGTCGCCACGACGATGGTGTCGCGGCGCTCGAGCACACTCTTGGTGGCCGACAGGCGCATCTGCTCGATGTGCTCGTTGATGGCACTGTCCTTTTCGATGAACAGGTCGCGCTGGGGCACATAGGCCTCGGGCTGGTAGTAGTCGTAGTAGCTGACGAAGTATTCCACCGCGTTCTTCGGAAAGAACTCGCGGAACTCGCTGTACAGCTGTGCGGCCAGCGTTTTGTTGGGCGCAAACACGATGGCCGGGCGCCCGGTGCGCGCAATCACATTGGCCATCGTGAAGGTCTTGCCCGAGCCGGTGACGCCCAGCAAGGTCTGAAAGGCCTCACCGTCATCAATGCCTTCCACAAGCCCGTCGATGGCCGCCGGCTGGTCACCAGCGGGCGGATATGGCTGGAACAGCGTGAATGGAGAGCCGGGATATTGGATGAATTCCCCCTCGCGGGGTGCCTCTGGAGTGACTTCGTGCATAGGTCGGGTATGCCACGCGCGAGCGGGCGTCGCTAGAATACGGGGTTAACCCCAAAGCGTACTGCAAAATTGCGGTAGAGGCGATGGCCTCTTGTTTGGCATTTGGGGGTGCAAAGCCAGATTTCTACCTACCAAGGACTACACATGTCTCTTTTCTCTTCCGTCGAAATGGCCCCACGCGACCCGATCCTGGGTCTCAACGAGCAGTACACCGCCGATACCAACCCCAACAAGGTGAACCTGGGCGTGGGTGTGTATTTCGACGACAACGGCAAGCTGCCGCTGCTGCAATGCGTGCAGGCCGCAGAGAAAGCCATGATGGACAAGCCCACCCCCCGTGGCTACCTGCCTATCGACGGTATCGCTGCCTACGACAACGCGGTCAAGGCGCTGGTGTTCGGCGCTGACTCGCAAGTCGTCACCTCCGGCCGCGTGGCGACCGTGCAAGCCGTCGGCGGCACCGGCGGCCTGAAGATCGGTGCAGACTTTCTCAAGCGCCTCAACCCCCAGGCCAAGGTGCTGATCTCCGACCCGAGCTGGGAGAACCACCGTGCGATCTTCCAGAACGCCGGTTTTGAAGTTGCCAGCTACCGCTATTACGACGCGGCCAACCGTGCCATCGATTTCGACGGCATGATCGCCGACCTGAACGCCGCCGCCGCCGGCACCGTGGTGGTGCTGCACGCATGCTGCCACAACCCGACCGGCTATGACATCACCGCCGCCCAGTGGGACAAGGTCATCGAGGTGGTCAAGGCCAAGAACCTCGTCGCCTTCCTGGACATGGCCTACCAGGGCTTTGGCCACGGCATTGCCGAAGACGGCGCCGTGATCGGCAAGTTCATCGCTGCCGGCCTGAACATTTTCGTGTCGACCTCGTTCTCCAAGAGCTTCTCGCTGTACGGCGAGCGCGTGGGCGCACTGTCCGTGGTTGCCACCGACAAGGAAGAAGCCAGCCGCGTGCTGAGCCAGCTCAAGGTCGTCATCCGCACCAACTACTCCAACCCGCCCACCCACGGCGGTGCCGTCGTTGCTGCAGTGCTGAACAACCCCGAGCTGCGCGCACTGTGGGAAAAGGAACTGGGTGAGATGCGCGTGCGCATCAAGGAAATGCGCCAGAAGCTGGTCGCCGGCCTCAAAGCCGCCGGTGTGAAGCAGGACATGAGCTTCATCACCACGCAGATCGGCATGTTCTCGTACTCCGGCCTGAGCAAGGACCAGATGGTGCGTCTGCGCTCCGAGTTTGGTGTGTACGGTACGGACACGGGCCGCATGTGCGTGGCTGCGCTGAACAGCAAGAACATCGAGCACGTCTGCGCATCGATTGCCAAGGTCGTCGCCTGATCCCCTGCCCCCTCGGTCTGCGGCTGCCAAGGCCCAGACCTGCAAAAGCAGCCCGCGCCCCAGCAGCGCCGGCTGCTTTTTTCATGCGCGTGACAATGCCAGTTCACCGTTGTTTATCACGTAAAGCCGCTGTATTCAGACCCTTCTCCTACAAACAGCCTTACAGTGCCTTGGTACGCTTCAGGGCGTATTGGCCAGGCCCACCTTGCGCAGGCGCTGGCGTTCACAGCTCAACGGAGAACTACGCATGTCCATCATTGGAACCATTTTCATCGGCCTGATCGTGGGCCTTATTGCACGCGCCATCAAGCCCGGAGACGACAAGATGGGCTGGATCATGACCATCCTGCTGGGCATTGCCGGCTCGCTGCTGGCGACCTACGCCGGTGTCGCCATGGGGTGGTACCAAGAAGGCCAGGCCGCCGGCTGGATCGCCTCGGTGGTCGGCGCCATCATCTTGCTGGTACTCTACGGCCTGATCCGCAAGCGCTAAGCGCAAAGCAGCCTGCGCCAGGCGGGAGGGCCCGCGGACGCAGGCATTTTTTTTCAGCTGTTTACTTCACCCCGACACCCATGAAACTTGGACGCAAGCCCCGCCCCCTGTCCGCACTGCAACTGGCCGCACAAACCGGCAACCCTGCGCTGCTGGAGGCGGTTGAGCAGTCCCAAAAGCTGCTGCACCGCAAAGCCCTGATGGCCGCGCTGGCCAGCGCGACGCCGGTGCCCGGGCTCGATATGGCCGTGGACGCCGCGTTGCTGTCGCGCCTGATCCCGCAAATCAGCAACTACTTTGGCTTGAGTGATGAGCAGATTGCGCGCCTGACCCCCGCCAAGCGTGCAAAAGTACAGAACACCGTCAATATGCTGGGCGGTGTGCTGGTGGGCAAGCTGATCACCAAGGATGTGATCATGCGCGGCGCCAAGGCGCTGGGCATGCGCCTGACCGTGCAGCAGGCCAGCAAATATGTGCCGATCGCCGGCCAGGCCGTGTCAGCCGCCCTGGGGTACGCCACCTTGCGCTACCTGGGCGAACAGCATTTGCGCGACTGCGTGCGGGTAGCACACGAAGCGGGCATTGTGCTGCCGGTCGTCTATGCGCCTGCTCTGGACCAGGACCAGCGCTGAATCCCGCCCGGCGGTGCGGCTGCCAGGCCTGCCGCTGTTGGATGGCTTTTGCAGCCTTCGTCAGTCCCTGCGCGATGCCGCAGCAGCGGCCGGGCGCCGTCACAGGTAAAATGCCGCATGCTTTTAGATTTTGAAGAATCCCAGCTGGTGCTGGTCGACTACCAGGAAAAACTGATGCCCGCCATTTTCGATGGCGCGCAGGTGCTGAAAAATGCCACCCTGCTGGCAAAGGTAGCCCAACAACTGCAGGTACCCGTGTTCGGTACCGAGCAAAACCCCAGCAAGGTCGGCCCCAATGCCGCAGAGCTGCGCGGGCTGTGCAACAAGACCTTGGCCAAGATGTTCTTCAGTGCTGTACCCGAGGGCCTGAACGAATGGTTGCGCCCTCCGGCCAAGCCCCAGGGCGGCAATGCCCGCAGCCTCCCCAAGCACCTGCAAAAGCCGCAACAAGCCGCACCTGAACGCAACAGCATCATCATTGCCGGTTGCGAAGCCCATGTCTGCCTGCTGCAGACCGCGCTGGAGCTGCTCGAAGACGAGTTCGATGTCTGCGTGGTCACCGATGCCTGCAGCAGCCGCACCGAGCGCAACCGCGATGCCGCCTTCGACCGCCTGGCCGGTGCCGGCGCCGAGCTGGTCACCACCGAGATGGTCATCTTCGAATGGCTGCGCAGCTGCGAGCACGAAGACTTCCGCGATATCCTGCAGATGATCAAGTAAGACCTGGCTGGAGCCTCTCCAGCATGTCACCCGCCCAGGCTGCTCCACAGGCAGCCTTTTTTACGCGTCTGCTTCTGGCGCGCCCATCTACTTATATGCAGGGGTGCGTGACGCCCCCCTCTCCTTACCGTTGAGCCCAGCGAACCAATGCCGCGCAGACAACAAAAAAGCTTCCCGAAGGAAGCTTGGTTCGCTTTCGCGCGCTGCAGAGCGCAAGGCGCTCAGTTCACACGCATATTGGCTTTGGACATCACCCGGCCAATCAGATCCTGCGCCTCCGCACCATCGAGGTTGACCTGCTGCATCAGCTTGGTGCGCGCCTCTTCACTCAACTCCACGCGGCGCGCGCCATCGAAGCGCTTTTCCCAGTAGGCGATATCCATGCTCTCGACCCGAACAGTCTTGCCGGTGCGGGGAGAATGGATGAACTTGCCGTCCCCCATGTAGATCCCCACATGGCTGAAAGCCCGGCGCATGGTGTTGAAGAACACCAGATCCCCGGGCTTGAGTTCGGCTTTTTCAATCTTGTCGGTAGCGGCGGCCTGCTCTTCTGCGCGGCGCGGCAAAATCTTGCCCCAGCTCTCGGCATAGACAGCACGAACAAGGCCACTGCAATCAAACCCCGTCTCAGCGCTGTTACCACCACGGCGGTAAGGCACGCCGATAAGCCCGAGGGCATTGCTGATCAGCACATTGGCCTGGTCCTTGACCTGGTGATGCACCGAATCGAGCTTGGAAAGACTGCTTTGGCCAATGCCCAGCAGCAGATCCAAATCGGATGGCTTGTGTTCGCTCTCGGGGGCGGCATGTGCGCTGACAGACGCGGCGACGATGAGGGTGCAAATCCATTTCGGTGACATAGCGGGCGACTTTAGCACGGTTTATTTTGAAGACAATTCATAAATATGTAACAAAACCCAAACCCCTCATGTCACAAAATACCGGGGTTTACCCTTCGAATTTTGCCCCATTAGCTATCCAATCAACTGCATCTATTCCGCAATGTGTTGTTTTTATTGAGTTCCCTCCAGGCTTCGCACTTTCACACCCAACTCTTGGTTGTTTCTATATGCAACCATAGTTACTGCAACCAAGACTGTAAAGATATTCCTACGGGGGAGTCAGACCAGGACGAACATAGGTTGTTGACAGTCAAGCAAGGGTCATGCCATTACCCGCCGTGTTCCATCCGTATTCCTCCTCGCCGCGGTCCTTGGCAGCGCCTGCTCAATACGATAAAAAGGCAGACCGTATTGCTTCTCCCGCGAACAACAACCACCTGGAGGCCCCTGCCATGCTCATCCACGGCGCATGCCACTGCGAAGCGGTTCGCTTTACCGCGCTGATCGATCCCGCGCAGGTCAGCGTATGCCATTGCAGCGACTGCCAGGTGCTGTCGGGCGCGCCGATGCGGGCCATTGTCAAAGCCGCGATCGCCGACTTCTCGCTGCAGGGCACCGTGCAGACCTATACCAAGACCGCGCAAAGCGGCCAGCGCCGCGACCAGGTCTTCTGTCCCGTCTGCGGAACGCCGCTGTACGGCTGCGCCGCACTGAACCCGGAGTTTGTCGTGATCCGCCTGGGCTGCGTGGAAGAACGCGCGCAGCTGCCGCCACATCGGCAGATCTGGACCGCCTCAGCGATGCCCTGGCTCGGTGACTGCGTGGCGCCATCCGGGGCCGCATGACCAGCGCAGATGTGGTGCAGGCCCTCACCTCGGTCTGCGACAATCACGGGATGGCTCGCCAGTTTGAATTTGCTGACTCCGAAATCAGCCGCATCCACCGCACTGCAGAAGGCTGCAGCATCGAATTTTCGGCCGCACTGGTCGCTGAGCGCCAGGGAAGCGACACCCAGCAAGGCTACAGCAATGGCCTGCGCCTGCTGCTCAACCCCTGCCCGCCCGCAATCGCTGACCAGGCGCAAGCCTTTGGCTTGCTGACTAGCGGATGGCTGCAACGGGGCCTGCAAAGGCTCAGCGTGCTGCCAGTGCCCAGCGATTACCAGGCTGAGGCGCTCAACCTGCATCTGCAATTTGCCAACGGGCTGCAAATGCAACTGAGCGGCAGCAGCCTGCGCTGCGAGGCCAGCGAACAGGCCCGGCAGGTGGAGGTGCTGGCATGCTGAAGTCTGCGCCTCCCAAGGTCCTGGTCAGCGGCTGCCTGCTTGGCCAGCCCGTGCGCTATGACGGCAGCCACAAAGGGGCCCAGCACGCGGTGCTTGACCGCTGGCTGGCACGGCAGCAGGTGGTGAGCCTCTGCCCCGAGACGGCCGCAGGCCTGCCCACTCCCCGGCTGCCTGCTGAAATCGTCGGCGGCACCAGCATGGCGGTGCTGCGCCAAGCCGCCCAGGTACGCGACAGCGCTGGCAACGACGTAACTGCCGCCTTTGTGCTGGGCGCCCAGCTGGCACTGCAGCTGGTGCAGCGCCATGGCATACGGGTGGCGGTGCTCAAGGAGTTCAGCCCGACCTGCGGATCCAGCCAGGTCTATGACGGGCAGTTTGCCGGCCATACCGTGCCGGGCGAAGGCCTGGCCTGCAGCCTGCTGCGCCAGGCCGGGGTAGCGGTATTCAGCGAGACCCAATGGGAAGCCGCCGCGGCGCAGCTGGAGGCCTATGCTGCTTGAAGGCACCCTGCAATCCTGGAACGATGAGCGCGGCTTTGGCTTCATCGCCCCCGATGGCGGCGGCCCGCAAGTTTTTGTGCACATCTCCGCCTTTCAGAACACCGCCGCCCGGCCCCAAGCCGGCCAGCGCCTGAGCTATGTGCTGGACAAGCCCGCAGGCGACAGACCCCGGGCCAGCCGCGCCCGCGTGCTGGGTGCAGCGGTACCGCCATCAACGCATCCTGCACGCCCACGGGCCGCAACCACGCGCGCCCGGCGCCAGGCCACCAGTGCGGCCCGATCGGGCGCATCCGGTGGCGCCGCCCTGTTGTTCATCCCCGCGCTGGCGGCGTTGCTGCTGGTACTGGGCCTGAGCTTTGGCCCCACCTGGCGGGCTGCAGGCTGGTATCTGTTGGCCTCGCTTGTCACCTTTGCCTGGTATGCCTGGGACAAGGCTGCCGCGCAGCAAGGGCATTGGCGCACCCCCGAGAAGCACTTGTGGCTGCTGGGCTTGCTCGGCGGCTGGCCGGGCGCCTTGCTCGCCCAGCGCTGGCTGCGCCACAAATCCAGCAAGCAGGAATTTCTGCAGGTGTTCTGGCTGACCGTGGTGCTCAACCTGGTGGGCCTGTGCCTGCTGTTCTCTCCACTGGGGCAGCGGCTGGGGCTGCCTGTCTTCTAACGGCCCTTCAGGAGCGCCCCGCCTGCTGCATCACCTGCGCCGCCAGCGCAGCGATGCACGCGTCCGACAGGTCATCGGCCTCCAGGGTCCGGCGCTCGGCCCAGCGGGCAAAATTGCGCGCCTGGCTGCGCTCGTAGTGCGGGTCGTAGTGCAAGGCCATCAGTTCGGCAAACAGGGGGGCGAGCTCGCCCTGCGCTGCCCAACCCTGCCAGCGGCCGACGACCTCCTTGCCTTGCAGTTCCTTCAGGTAGCCCAGCTTGGTGGCCAGCAGACCAGCGTCAGCGCCCAGGTAGGCGTAGTCACGCAGCAAATAGGCCAGGCGCGCCTGCGCCGAGGCCTTGACCTCGATAACCGGTGCCTGGCGCATATGCTCGACCAGCGCCATCGGCACCGAGATGCGCCCGATCTTGGCGCTTTCACCTTCGATGAACACCGGGCGCTCCAGATCGAACTGGCCGATCTGCGTCGCGAGCAAGGTCTCGAAGTGCTTCTGGCTGGGCTGCTCCACGCCAGGCAGGTGGCCCAGCAGCGAACCTTTGTGGCTGGCGTAGCCCTCCAGGTCAATCACCTGCGCGCCCTGCGCTGCCAGCGCATGCAGCACCCGGGTTTTGGCACTGCCGGTGGCACCGCACAGCACCTGCAAGCGCAGGCGCGGCACCAGCGACTCCAGCCGCTCGATCACATGGCCGCGAAAACCCTTGTAGCCGCCTGCCAGCTGCTGTGCATCCCAGCCGACCAGGCGCAGCCAGGTCACCATCGAGCCGCTGCGCAGACCGCCGCGCCAGCAGTAGACCAGCGGCTTCCAGTGGGCGGGCCGGTCATGGAAGGTGTCGTGCAGATGGCGCGCCAGGTTGGCGCTCACATAGGCAGCGCCCAGGCGCTTGGCCTCGAAGGGGCTGACCTGCTTGTAGATGGTGCCGATCTGGGCCCGTTCCTCGTTGCTCAGCACCGGGCAGTTGATGGCCCCGGGAATGTGGTCCAGCGCGAACTCGGCGGGTGAGCGGGCGTCGATGATGGTGTCAAACTTCTCGATATCGCTGATGCGAACAGGCTGTCGATGGGACATAAGGCACAAGCTGGCTACACAGGCCAGTCTCAAGATCAGGGGCAAGCACCGGCGCCAGCGATGAACGCCGGCACAGCAACTGCGCAGAGTGATCGAGCCTCGATACAGCCATCGCAGGCCACCTGGGCCCGCGCTGCGCGAAAAAGCGGATTATCCCATGCGTGCACTGCAGGACAGCTGGACTCAACCGTCCACCGGGTGGGCCGGGGTTTGCAACAGCAATTGGTAAAAGGCCAGGTCCAGCCAGCGGCCAAACTTGAAACCCACCTGCGGCCGCAGCCCCACCGATTGGAAACCCAGCCGCTGATGCAAGGCAATCGAGCCGGCATTGGCCGCGTCAATGGCGCCGACCAGCGCATGCACATCGTTCAAACGCGCCTCCTCGATGATGGCCTCCATCAGCTGCAGGCCCAGTCCCTGGCCGCGCTGGTCAGCACGCACATAGACCGAGTGCTCCACCGTGTACTTGTAGGCGGGGTAGGCGCGAAAGGCCCCATAGCTGGCAAAGCCCAGCAACTCGCCTGCCGCATCCTCAATCCCGATCACAGGGTAGCCGCCCTGGCGCTTGGCATCGAACCAGCTGCGCATATTGTCGGCATTGCGGGGCTGGTAGTCATACAGCGCCGTGCTGTTGACGATGGCGTCGTTCAGAATCGCCAAAATGGCCGGCGCATGCCGGTCGTGGGTGCAGCGCACCGCATGTCTCTCAGTCATCCATCTCTCCAGGAAAAACCACAGGCAACGGCGGCAGGCTGCTGCCTGGCGCGGCCAGCACCAGCAGATAGCGGGCGGGCTCGCGGCCGGGATTGCTAAATACCAGGGTTTGGTCGAGCACCATCGCCAGGCAGTCGCCCGCCCGCAAATGCCAGCTCTCGGTGCCCAGCGTCAGCTGCAACTCGCCTTGCAGCAGCCACAGTTGCTGGTGCAAGGCCTGGCTGCGCAGGCCGTTGTCAAACGCCACACGCTGGCCGGGCGGAAACACCACCTCCAGCATCTCGAACGGCGCGGGAAAGCCCACCGGGCTCAGTTGCCGGCGCTCATAGCCGGTCGCAGGGTCGCGCCAACATGGCTGGGCGTCGGCACGGGCCAACGGCTGCGGAGCGCGGGTCTGGCGCTCATCGGCAAACAGCGCTGCCAGCGGCACCTGCAAGGCCTGCGCCAGCTTGCCCAACACGGCCGCGGTGGCGCTGGTCTGGCCACGCTCGATCAGCGAAATCATCGACCGGCTGACACTGCTGCGCTGCGCCAGCTCCTCCAACGTGTAGCCACGCTGCTTGCGCAGCGCGCGCACGCGGGTGGAGAGCAACTCATCAATGGTCATTCCTCCAATTTAACAGAATTTATTCCTGTATATTGGAATGACGATGTTGACGCCTGCAGTAGCAGTCACAGCGATGCAGGACAGCAACGGAGAAGATCAAGCTTGCGAATCGCCTGCAAAGCGTCCCACCGGAGGGACGCGGCTCCGCCCGAGTCCGCGCTCCGGCCCGTGTGGCAAGTGCTGCAGAGGCTGCTCAGCGCAATTGGCGGCGCAGCGCCTCAAAGAACAGCGTCGATTGCAGCCGCTCGCCATTGGCCTGCTCCGCCACGGTGGCCGCCAAGGCTGGCTCGCAAGGCGCCAGCGGCACACCGGTGGACTGCGCCAGCACCTGGGCCTGGCAGGCGCGCTCCAGGTAATACAGGTCGTCAAACGCATAGTCCATGCGTTCTCCGCACACGATGATGCCGTGGTTGCCTAAAAAACTGATGTCCGCGCCCTGCATCGCGTGGGCGATACGCTCGCCCTCGCGGTCATCGAGCGCAAAGCCGTTGTACTGCGCATCAATGGCCAGCCGGCCATGAAAACGCATCGCGTTCTGGCTCAACGTGGTGTCCAGTGCGCGCTGCGTCGTCAAGGTCAACGCGGTGGCATACGGCATATGGGTGTGCAGCACGCAGGTTTTGCGGGCAATGCGGTGCACGGCCGCATGGATGAACATCGCCGTGGGCTCGACGACATGGCCGCCCGCCACCACGGCACCCTGTGCGTCCACCATCACCACATCGTCCGCCTGGATCTCGCCCCACATCAGGCCGCGCGGGTTCAGCAAGAAATGCTGGCCATCGGGCAGCGCCATGCTGAAATGGTTGCACACGCCCTCCCCCAGACCAAAGTGCGCCGCCGCACGCAGCGCCAGCGCCATGTCCTCGCGCATGCGCAGTACATCGGGCCGGGTGAACAGCGGGTGGGAAAGGTCGGCAGGGGCAAACGGAGCGTTCATAGTGGGTGGGTCGATAAAGATATTCACTGAGTATGTCCTCTGCTCCCCTCCCCGGCAATGGGGAAAGCGACAGCTGCCACCCGCCATGGAAAAAGCCCGCCATCGATCGATGCGCGGGCTCATGGCTACAGCGCCAACCGGTAGCGGCTGGGCAGCGGTGCTTACTGGATCAGGCTGACGCCGGTCTTGGACTGCACGTCGTCAAAGCTCACCTCGGGGGCCAGCTCCACCACCTTCAGGCCTTCGGGCACCACATCGAACACACCCAGGTCGGTGATGATGCGGTCCACCACGCCCACACCCGTCAGCGGCAAGGTGCAGTCCTTGAGGATCTTCAGGTCGGTCGTGCCGTCCTTCTTCCTGGCCACATGCTCCATCAGCACGATCACGCGCTTGACACCAGCCACCAGATCCATCGCGCCGCCCATGCCCTTGACCATCTTGCCCGGAATCATCCAGTTGGCCAGGTCACCCTTTTCGGACACCTGCATCGCGCCCAGGATGGACAGGTTGATCTTGCCGCCACGGATCATCGCAAAGGACTGGTCCGAGCTGAAGATGGACGAGCCGGCAATCGTGGTCACCGTTTGCTTGCCCGCATTGATCAGGTCGGCGTCGATGGCATCCTCGGTCGGGAATGGGCCGATGCCCAGCATACCGTTTTCCGATTGCAGCCACACTTCCTTGTCACCGGTGTGGTTGGCCACCAAGGTAGGAATGCCGATACCGAGGTTTACATAGAAGCCGTCTTCCAGCTCTTGCGCCGCACGTGCGGCCATTTGGTCTTGGGTCCAAGGCATGACAGGCTCCTTACTGCTTCTCGGTGATGGTGCGCTTTTCGATGCGCTTCTCGGGGGTGGCATTGAGCACCAGGCGGTGCACATAGATGCCGGGCAGATGGATCTCATCGGGCTTGAGCGCGCCGACTTCGACAATCTCCTCCACCTCCACAATGCAGACCTTGCCGCAGGTGGCCGCTGCCGGGTTGAAGTTGCGCGCCGTCAGGCGGAACTGCAGGTTGCCACTCTTGTCGGCGCGCCAGGCCTTGACCAGCGACACATCCGCAACGATGGAGCGCTCCATCACATAGGTTTCGCCGTCAAACTCGCGCAGCTCCTTGCCTTCGGCCACTTGCGTGCCCACACCGGTCTTCGTGAAGAAGGCGGGGATGCCGGCGCCGCCAGCGCGCATCTTCTCGGCCAGGGTGCCCTGGGGAGTGAACTCCAGCTCCAGCTCGCCAGCCAGGTACTGGCGCTCGAACTCCTTGTTCTCGCCCACATAGGACGCAATCATCTTCTTGATCTGGCGCGTCTCCAGCAGCTTGCCCAGGCCAAAACCGTCGACACCGGCATTGTTCGATGCCACCGTCAGATCCTTGACGCCGCTGTCGCGCAGCGCTTCGATCAAGGCCTCGGGAATCCCGCAAAGGCCAAAGCCGCCCACGGCCATTAACTGCTTGTCTGCCACCACGCCTTTGAGCGCGTCCGCAGCACTGGGGTAGATCTTATTCACACTTGTCTCCTGATAAGAAGGGCTTGTTTCGCCAATCAAGCATACTACGTATTAGGATACGTAGTATTTCGTAAAGGGGACAATTTTTGCCATGGCAGTGACACCACTCGACTACCGACAAGCCTTCGAAATGGCGCCTGTGGGCCTGGTGGTGTCCCACCGGCGGGTCATGATCGACTGCAACGAACAGGTCTGCGACATGTTCCGCACCTCGCGCGAGCTGATGATGGGCCAGTCCTTCCAGATCCTCTACCCGAGTGCCGACGAGTTCGAGCGCCTGGGCCGCCGCATCGCCCCGATCATGGGCGCGCAGGGCCTGTATTCGGACAACCGCATCATGAAGCGCGCCAATGGCGAGATGTTCTGGTGCCATGTGATGGGCCGCGCGTTCAACCGCGACGACCCGCATGAAGGCGGTGTCTGGAGCTTTGAGGACCTGAGTGCGCTGCGCCCGGTGCGCGCCGAGCTCACCGCCCGCGAGCGCGAGGTCGCTGCCCATCTGCTCGAAGGCATGACCAGCAAGGAGATTGGCCGGGGCCTGGGCATCAGCCACCGCACGGTCGAGATCTACCGCACCCGGCTGATGCGCAAATACGGCGCCGACTCCTCTGCAGAGCTGGTGCAAAAGCTGCTCGCTGGCGGCAGCTCGCTCGATATCGTCCTCGGGCCGGACGACATCTGAACCCAGGGCTTGACGCTGCCTGGGCCTGCCAGGCAGTGCCGCGTCAATGCAGCTTCATCCGGCCCGACACGCGTTGCTGCAGCAAACGGGCCAGTGCCAGCACCGCCGTCTTGCCGGTGCCCAGAATGGCACGGTGGTGCATCAGGTGCAGGGACATATACATCCACTTGGCGATGAGGCCCTGCACAAAGAAGTTCTTGCCCGACAGACCGCCCATCAGATTGCCCACGCCCTTGTTGTCACCCAGCGAGACCAGCGAACCAAAGTCCTGGTAGACAAACACCTCGTTGAACGAGCGCTCCTTGAGCGCGGCAAACAGCAGCTTGCACAAATAGCTGCCCTGCTGGTGCGCAGCCTGCGCGCGCGCGGGCACCGTCTTGCCTTCGGTCCAGGTGGCGGCGGCGCAATCGCCCATTGCATAGATGCGGCTGGCACTGGCGCGCAGGTGGTCGTCCACGACAAACTGGTTGATGCGGTTGACCTCCAGCCCCAGACGGGCATTGCTGTCCGCTGCCTTGATGCCGGCGGCCCAGACGATCAGATCGGCCGGCACCTCGCCATTGGAGGTGATCACCTGGCCCTGCGCCAGCGACTGCACACGTGTGCCGGTCATCACCCGCACGCCCTTGCGCTCCAGTGCGACGCGGGCCTGCTCCGAGATGCGCGGTGGCAGTCCACCCAGAATGCGCTCACCGCCTTCGATCAGGCTGATATCGAGCCGGAAGCGCTGGCTGTCCGACAGGCTCTCCAGCAGCATCTGGTGCGCCTCGATCAGCTCGGCCGACAGCTCCACGCCGGTGGCTCCGGCACCGACGATGGCGACCGCCAGCGAACGCGGCTCGGCATACGACGCATGGGCACAGGCACCGAGCCAGTCGGCGTGAAAGCGCTGCGCATCGCGCACGCTCTCCAGCAGATAGGCATGCTCGATCCCCGGGGTGCCAAAGGAATTGGAGCCGCTGCCCATCGCCAGCACCAGGTGCTGGTAGCTGATGACACGCTCGGGCACCACCTGCTTGCCGGCATCGTTGATCACCGGCGCCAGCACAATGCTCTGCTTGGCGGCATCCAGACCCATGCATTCGCCCATCGCAAAACTGAAATGGTTGCGGCGCGCCAGCACGGTGTAAGACAGGCCCTCCTGGTGCGCATCCAGCGTGCCGGCCGCTACTTCGTGCAAGGTCGGCTTCCAGATGTGGAAGGGCATCTTGTCCACCAGCAATACCCGCTCGCGCCCTTCGCGCGCGCCCAGTTTGCGCCCCAGTTGTGCGGCCAGTTCCAGTCCACCTGCACCGCCGCCCACAATCACCACGTCATAGTGCATGTACGATTCCTCAAAAGATGGCTGCCATTGTTGACCATTGCCAGCTTTTCTGCACCTGCGCGCCTGGATTCACAATGAAAATCCAAGGCATTCCCTCCATTGCAACCAGGCCAGCCATGCTCGACCCTATCGCCAACGACCTCTGGAGCGCTACCCAACAGATCAGCGTGCACGGCCTGCCGGTGCGCACCCGCATGACGGTCGTGCGCCTGGCGGGCGGCGCGCTGTGGCTGCACTCGCCCATAGCACCAGCAGCTGCGTTGCGTGCGGCGCTGGATACGCTGGGCGATGTGCGCTGGATCGTCGCGCCCAACCGCATGCACCATCTGTTTGCCGGCGATTGGCAGGGGCATTACCCGCAGGCAGCATTGTGGGGCGCGCCAGGGCTGGGCGCCAAGCGCCCTGACCTGCCCCAGTTACAAAGCCTGGACCAGACACTGCCTGCGGCCTGGCAACCCAGCCTGCAGATGCAGCCGTTTGCAGGTTTGCCGATACTGAATGAATGCGTCTGGCTGCACCAGCCCAGCGCCAGCCTGATCGTGACCGATGTGCTGCAGTACTACCCGCAGGATTTGTCGCTGTCGGCACGGCTGTTCAACAGCCTCAACGGCACGCGCAGCCGCCTGGCGATGCCGCGCGCGCTGCGCTTTGCGATCCGGGACCGGGCCGCTGCGAGCGCGGCCGCCGCCCGCATCTGTGCCTGGCCGGTGCAGCGCCTGGTGCTGACCCATGATGCGCACATCACCGAGCAGGCCCCCCAGCAGCTGCAGCAGGCGCTGGCGTTTTTGCTGGCTGACTAGGCCTGAACACAGCCCTTTGAACACAGCCCGGTGTCATCCCAACGCGAAGGTGTAGCAATCGCCAATACGCGCTCAGGACACCCGAAAACTCTCCAAATGGATGCTGGTTTCGCTGTTGCTGATGCCCTTGATCAGCCGAATGCGCTCCAGCACCTGGGACAGCGCCTCCAGGCTGGCCACCTGCAGCTCGGCCAGCAGATCCCAGCGGCCATTGGTGCTGTGCAGCGCCGCCACGCCCGGCTCCCCGAGCAGCGACGCCATCACGCGCCGCGTGTCATTGCCGGTGATCTCGATGCTCATCCAGGCGCGCAGCACGTCAGGCTGCACATCGGGGCGCAGGCGCACGCTGTAGCCCACGATCAGGCCCTCGCGCTCCAGGCGCTCCATGCGGTTGGTGACAGTGCCGCGCGACACGCCCAGCCTGCCCGCCAACGTGGCCACGCTCTCGCGCGCATTCTGGCGCAACAGACTGATCAAGGCTTGGTCAATATTATCGATATGCACAATACGGACTGACTAATTGCTCTGAATACTGTCATTTTCTACCATTTTTTGCACTTTGCTTTATGGCGGCTTGGCGAGACACTGGTTGCAGCCGCTGCGGCAGCGCCTCTTTGGCCTGCGCAGCGGGCAGCCATAACGAAAAACCAGGAGCCATCACCATGACAACCCACCCAGGCCAAGTCGACTTTCTCAGCACCGATGCCGCCGCCACGCTGGTGCAGCGTGTGGGCCTGACCGAGCTGCTGCGCGGCTTGGTCAGCGCACTGGAACAGGACTTTTCCCGCTGGCAGGACTTTGACAAGAGCGCGCGCCTGGCCCAGCACACCCCCGACGGCGTGATGGAGCTGATGCCGGTGGCCGATGCCAGCCATTTCGCGTTCAAGTACGTCAACGGCCATCCCAAGAATCCCCAACTGGGCATTCCGTCGATCATGGCCTTCGGTGCACTGATGCGGGCCGACACCGGCGCGCCCATCCTGCTGAGCGAGCTCACCTTGACGACCGCGCTGCGCACCGCCGCCACTTCGGTGATGGCGGCCAAGCTGCTCGCCCGGCGCAGCAGCCGCACCATGGCGCTGATTGGCAACGGCTCGCAAAGCGAATTCCAGGCGCTGGCCTTTGTCGGCCTGCTGGGCATCCAGTGTCTGCGCTTGTTTGATATCGACCCCGCCGCCACCGACAAGCTCATCCACAACCTGCACACCCAGATGCCCGGCCTGCAGGTACAGCGCTGCCGCAGCGCCGCCGAAGCCGTGCAAGGCGCCGACATCGTCACCACGGTCACAGCGGACAAGACCAATGCCACCATCCTGCGCCGCGACATGGTCGCGCCCGGCATGCACCTGAATGCGGTGGGCGGCGACTGCCCAGGCAAGACCGAGCTTGATGCCGCGATCCTGCCGGATGCCAGGGTATTCGTTGAATTTGCGCCCCAAAGCCGCATCGAGGGCGAGATCCAGCACATGCCTGAGGACTTTGCCGTGACCGAACTGTGGCAGGTATTGCGCGGCGAGCAGGCAGGCCGCCAGCGAGATGACGAGATCACGGTGTTAGACTCCGTCGGCTTTGCGCTGGAGGACTACACCGCCTTGCGCTACATGCATGCGCTGGCCCGGCAGCACCAGCTGTTGCAGCCGCTGGCCCTGCTGCCACAATTGAGCAATCCTAAAAACCTGTTCGAGCTGCTGTTGCCGCCCGCAACCCACGACGAACCAGCTCCCGCCGAAGCCGACCGCCATGCCATTCCAGCCTGACCTGACCTCCGCCCCCGTGCACGCGCCCGCCACGCCCATCAGCCTGATCGGCGTACCCACTGATATCGGTGCCGGACGCCTGGGCGCCGCGATGGGGCCGGATGCCTTGCGCGTCGCCCAACTGGGGCCGGCGCTCAGCGAGCTGGGTTGCGACGTGCACGACCTGGGCAACCTGGCCGGGCCCGCCAACCAGCGCAAGCCGCGTGACCCCGCGCATGGCGATCTGCGCAACTTTGGCGAGGCCGTTGTCTGGAACCAGGCGGTGCATGACGCTGTGCACGGGCAGTTGGCCGCAGGCCGCATGCCCTTGATGCTGGGGGGAGACCACAGCCTGGCCGTCGGCTCCATCAGCGCCGTGGCGCGCCATTGCCGCGACACCGGCAAGCGCCTCTATGTGCTTTGGCTCGATGCGCATGCCGATTTCAACACGCCCGACACCTCCCCATCGGGCAATGTCCATGGTATTCCGGTGGCCTGCCTCTCGGGTCTGGGCCCGCGCGAGCTCACGCACCTGGCCGGCTTTGCGCCCGCACTGGGGCCGCAGTCGCTGTGCCAGATCGGTTTGCGCAGTGTCGATGCGCAGGAAAAGCACCTGATAAAGACCCACAACATCGATGTGTTCGACATGCGTGCCATTGACGAGCTGGGCATGCGCGAAACCATGCTGCGCGCGCTGGCGCCATTGGCCGGCTGCGACCCGAGCCAGACCCATCTGCACCTGAGCTTTGATGTGGATTTTCTCGACCCCGAGATTGCGCCGGGCACGGGCACCACAGTGCGGGGCGGCCCCAACTACCGTGAAGCGCAGCTGTGCATGGAGATGATTGCCGATACCGGCCTGCTCGGCTCGGTGGACATCGTCGAGCTCAACCCTGCGCTCGACCTGCGCAACCAGACCGCCGAGTTGGTGGTGGATCTGGTGCAAAGCCTGTTTGGCAAGAGCACGCTCGTCAAGGACCTGCGCCGCTGACCGGTGCCTGGGCCGTTGCGCCCCTGCACGCTACCCTCCCCCAACGCCACGCTTGTAGTCATTGTCTGACAACACCGGTTTGCCAACCGGTGCTGTAATGGCGCGTGCCTGTCTTCGCCATGGCTCTTTTCAACCATGGTTTGGCGGATCTAGGGCTGTCTAAGGTATTTATTAATCATCGTGTTGCGGATATTCAATCGGCAAACGCGGCTTGGGACAGGCACTGGCATTCATAATCAAAAAACATGGAAACCGCCTCCGCCATCGGCGTTTTCTTATCACTATGCCGCCAGCTGTCTGGCGTCCTGTCAGCTTGAACCGGAGAACCCCATGACCACAGAAGCCAAATGCCCCTTTCACGCCGCAGCTGCACGCAACAGCGAAACGGCTGCCCAAGGCAACGGAACGACCAGCCAGAGCTGGTGGCCCAACCAGCTGCGCGTGGACCTGCTCAGCCAGCACCACCCGGCCAACAACCCGCTGGGCGCAGACTTCAACTACGCCGACGAATTCAAGAAGCTCGATTACGAAGCCGTCAAGCGCGACCTGCGCGCGCTGATGACCGACTCGCAGGACTGGTGGCCGGCTGACTTTGGCCACTATGGCCCGCAGTTCATCCGCATGGCCTGGCATGCCGCAGGCACCTACCGCGTGCAGGATGGCCGTGGCGGCGCAGGCCGTGCGCAGCAGCGCTTTGCACCCCTCAACAGCTGGCCGGACAACGTCAATATCGACAAGTCGCGCCGCCTGCTCTGGCCCATCAAGCAAAAGTATGGCAACCAACTGTCCTGGGGCGATCTGATGATCCTCTGCGGCAACGTCGCGCTGGAAACCATGGGCTTTCGCACCTTTGGCTTTGCCGGTGGCCGGGTCGATACCTGGATGCCCGACCAGGATGTGTACTGGGGGGCAGAGAAGGAATGGCTGGCCACCAGCGACAAGGCTAACAGCCGCTACAGCGGCGACCGCGACCTGGAGAACCCGCTGGCCGCCGTGCAGATGGGCCTGATCTATGTGAACCCCGAAGGCCCGGACGGCAATGGCGACCCGATCTCGGCGGCGCGAGACATTCGTGAAACCTTTGCCCGCATGGCGATGGACGACGAAGAGACCGTGGCGCTGATCGCCGGTGGCCACACCTTTGGCAAGACCCATGGTGCCGGCGCAGCCAGCCATGTGGGTGCCGAGCCCGAGGCCGATGGCATCGAAGCCCAAGGCCTGGGCTGGACCAGCAGTTTTGGCTCCGGCTCCGGGCGCGATGCGATCACCTCCGGCCTGGAAGTGACCTGGACGCAGACCCCCGCGCAGTGGAGCAATTTCTTCTTCGAGAACCTGTTCAAGTACGAATGGGTGCAGGAGAAAAGCCCCGCAGGTGCGATCCAGTGGGTGGCCAAGGATGCGCCCGATGTCATCCCCGATGCGCATGGCGGCCCCCACAAAAAGCCCACCATGCTGACCACCGACCTGTCGCTGCGCCAGGACCCGGCCTACGAAAAGATCTCACGCCGCTTTCTGGAAAATCCGCAGGCCTTTGCCGAAGCCTTTGCCCGCGCCTGGTTCAAGCTGACCCACCGCGACATGGGCCCGCGCAGCCGCTACCTGGGCCCGGAAGTGCCGAAGGAAGAGCTGGTCTGGCAAGATCCCATTCCTGCGGTGACGCATCCACTGGTCGATGCCGATGATGTGGCCAGCCTCAAGGCGCAGGTGCTGGCATCAGGCCTGACGGTGCAGGAGCTGGTGGGCACGGCCTGGGCTTCGGCCTCGACCTACCGGGGTTCCGATATGCGCGGCGGCGCCAACGGTGCCCGCATCCGCCTGGCCCCGCAAAAGGACTGGGACGTGAACCAGCCTGCGCAACTGGCCAAGGTGCTGGGCGTGCTCGAAGGCATCCAGCGCGCGTTCAACAAGGCGGCTGACGGCGACAAGCGCATCTCGCTGGCCGACCTGATCGTGCTGGCGGGCAATGCCGGTGTCGAGAAGGCCGCCACCGATGCTGGCGTCCCCACCACCGTGCCCTTCCACCCAGGCCGCAGCGATGCCACGGCCGAGCAGACCGATGCCGCATCCTTCCAGTACCTGGAGCCCAAGGCCGACGGTTTCCGCAACCACCTGCAAGGCCGCTTTGCGGCGGCCGCCGAGGCCCTGCTGATCGACAAGGCCCAGCTGCTGACGTTGACCGCGCCCGAGCTGACCGTGCTGGTCGGTGGGCTGCGTGCCATCAACATCAACACTGCGGGCAACCAGCAGGGTGTGCTGACAGCCGCGCCCGGCAAGCTGAGCAATGACTTCTTCGTCAACCTGCTGGACATGGGCACGCAATGGAAGGCGCAGGAAGACGGCAGCTTTGTCGGCGTGGACCGCAAGAGCGGTGCCCAGCGCTGGACGGCCAGCCGCGTCGACCTGGTCTTTGGCTCCAACGCCATCCTGCGCGCCGTCGCCGAGGTCTATGCCCAGGCCGGCGCCAAGGAAAAAATGGTCAAGGACTTCGTTGCTGCCTGGACCAAGGTGATGGAACTGGACCGCTTTGACCTGAAGTAAGCCCCTTCTCCACCCCACCAAGCTGCCCGCCCGTCCCTGCTGCAGGGGCAGGCGGGCATTTTTTACATCTGCGTGCCACTGGCCGATGCCGCAGCCAGCCATTGGCCGCTGGGCCAGCCGCCCGATGCCACGGCCGCCTCCAGAATCTGGCGCAGCACCGCCACGGTGGCACGCACCGGCTGGGTCAGGCTGCGGTTGGCGGCATAGCCCAGCGCCGGCAGCCAGATCGCTCGCCCCGGCAATCGGGGAAGAAACGCCCTCTAGAGGGCGTTTACTGCATCCGGCCCTTGGCTCAGAACATCGAGGCGCGGTGCGCGGCCACCCCGGCCATCGCACCATCCGCCACCGACAGCGCAATGCTGCCCGCTGCACGCGCAGCATCGCCGCAGGCAAACACATTGGCCACGCTGGTCTGCTGCATCGCATCCACCTGCACATAGGGGCCCATCGGGCCATCGGCCAGCACGCAACCGAGCTGCTGCGCCAGCGGGCTGGCGGGCGAGGTGCGTGGCTGGGTAAACAGGCCTTGCATGCGGATGCTGCGGCCATCGGCCAGCACCACATCCGCAAAACCATCGATGCGCTGCACCGGCGTCGCCTCGATCTGGGTGCCGCGCCGGGCGAAATCGGCCAGATCCGCCTCCGTCGGCGCGTAGACGCCATTGAGAAACAAGGTGGTCGGGCCCCAATCGGGCAGCATCATCGCATGGTGGTGCGCCATCGGCGACGCGGCAATCACCCCGATGGCGCCGCCACCCACCTCGTAGCCATGGCAATACGGGCAATGGAACACGCTGTGGCCCCAGCGCTCGGCCAGGCCGGGCACGGCGGGCAGCTCATCGCGCACACCGGTGGCCAGCAGCAGGCGGCGCGCCACCAGCAACTGGCCGCCTACCTGTAGCGACAGTTCGCCGCTGGGCAGCACCCGGGCCTGCTCGGCCTGGCCGCCGATCCAGCGCACGCTGGGGTACTGCAGCAATTGCGTGCGGGCCTGCGTCCACAGCGCGGCAGGCGCCACACCGTCGCGCGACAAAAAGCCGTGCGAGGTGCTGCCTGCCTCGTCGACAAAGCGGTTGCGGCGCAGGCCGGCATCGATGACGGTGACCTGGCGGCGCGCCCGCGCCAGCTGCAACGCCGCCGACATGCCGGCGTAGCTGCCGCCGACGATGGCGAAATCAGTGTGAATGTCCATGGTGGTCCTCTATACGGTGGGAAGTGGATGTTTTGGCCAGCCGGTGCGCGCGCAGCGAAGCGCCGATCTGGGCAGACAGCTGCGCCAAGGTGATGCCGCCCAGCTTGGCCAGCAACGAGGCCTCGGCCTCCTGCATGGCGCTGCGCAGCGACTGGTTGACCACCTGTGCGACCAGGCATTCGGGGTGGTCCTCGCGAAAGCCCAGCGACACCAGCGCCGGCGCGCCCAGCGCCTGGTGGATGTCGCGCAATGTCGTCTCGCCCCAACCGGGCGCAATCAGCCAGCCGCCCCCATGGCCCTTGCCGGACGAGACCATGCCCGCATCGCGCAAGCCGGCCATCAGGCGCCGCAGCACCACCGGGTTGGTGTCCATGGTCTGTGCCAGGACCTCAGAGGTCAGCGGCGTCTGCGCCTCGGCCAGGTGCAGCAGCACGCGCAAAACGTCGGAAAACTGGCTGTTGTGTTTCATGCAACTATTGTAGTTACATGAAATGAATCCGCGCCAGCGGCTTCGCCAAGAACCATTACCCAGGCTAAGGTCAAGCGCTTGCCGATGGCAGCCAGCGCCCCGCTGTGCCATGCCACCATCGCGCAGCCCACCACCGCCCCCCAAAGCAACGGAAATCGCCTTGTTCAAGAAGCTGGAGTCTGTCGTGCTGTTTGTCGCCGATATCAATGCGGCGGCCGCCTGGTATGCGCAGCTTTTGGGCACGGAGGTGCAACACGAGAACGCGCACTATGCCTTTGTGCAAGGCCCGGGACTATTGATCGGCTTCCACCTCACCGATGGCAAATGCCCGGGCGGCGTGAGCGGCACCACGGTGTACTGGGAGGTAGCCGACCTGGGCGCGGCCATTGAGCGCCTGCAGGCGCAGGGCGCCCGGCTGTACCGGGGGCCGATGACGACCAGCCTGGGGGCTACAGCCGCGATGCTGCTGGACCCCTTTGGTTGCAGCCTGGGCTTGCTTTGCCCAGCGCGCTAGTCGTGCGTAGCTAGTCGCGGACGGCCAGTCGCGGGCGGCCAGTCGCGGGCGGCCAGCCTTTACTGCAACGCCTGGTCCGGGTTCTGTACCACTTGCAGATGCAGGATGCTGAAGTACAGCGTGATATCGCCCTGCTGGTCGATAAAGGTGCCGATCGCGCGCTGCAGGCGGGCGGCAATGCAGAGGCACTCCGTTGCTTCCGGCCGGCCACCGGGGATGCGCGCGGTGGTCAGCAAGGCCAGCTGGTGCTCGCGGCCAAAGTCGTGCACGACCTCCAGGGCCTGGCCATGCTGGGTGGGGATATTGGCATTGGCCCAGCTCCACACAAAGCTGCCTTCGCGCTCGCTGCTGGTGCCCACCAGGCAGACGGTGCCCTGCACCTCATGCAAGGGCGCCTGCAGCACCAGGCTGGCGCTTTCCAGATCCCAGTGGTATTGCGGCGCATTCTGCAGGCCGAACTGGCGTGGCCATTCGGTATTGCGGGCCATCATCGTCTCGACGGCCTCGCGGCTCCAGGCGGCCCAGTCGGTCTCGCCCCCGTCGGGGCTGGTGGTGGTGTCTTTCATAGCGCTAGCCGTTCAAATTGCAGCCGCCATTGTCGGCCAATCCAAGAGCCTGTTCTAAGAGCCTGATGGTCGACAACTGCGTCAGCCATAAAAAAACCGCCCCTTGCACAGCGCAGGGACGGTTCATCGTTCAGCGCCTGCGGGCGTGATCAGTTCAGGCCGAGCATGCCGCGCAGCTTGGACAGGTCTTCAGCCAGCGTGTTGACGCGGCCTGCCAGGATCTTGCGGTCGCCCTCACCCAGCTTGGTGTACAGCTCAAAGCTGCCATCGGGCTTGCGGTATTTGGCCAGGATGTCGAACACGGTCTTGAAGTTGGCCGCAGTCTTTTCGACAAAGGCCTTGTCCTGCTTCTCGACCAGGGGGCGCAGCAGTTCGAAAATCTTGTCCGCACCTTCGAAGTTGGCCTGGAAGTCGTCCAGGTCAGTGTGGCTGTAGCGCTCTTCTTCACCCGATATCTTGGTGGCCGCCACCTCTTCCATCAGCACCGCAGCGCCGCCCACGACCTTTTCAGGCGGGAAGGTCAAACCGCTCACGCGCTTTTGCAGTTCCTTGGCATCGGCCAGCAGCTTGTCGGCAAAAGGGGTCAGGCCCTTGGTGCTCTTTTCGACCCAGAGGCCATACTCGATGCGGTGGAAGCCGGTGAAGCCCGGGTCCTTCTCGGCCTTTTCATGGTCGTCGGCACGCGAATCCATGCTCTTGTCCAGATCGGCAAACAGCTCGGCAATCGGCTCGATGCGCTCGTAGGGGCGGCGCACGACAGCGTACATCTTCTTGGCCTCTTCGATCTTGCCGGCCTTGACCGCATCGGTGAAGGCCTGCACGCCCTTGACCAGCTCGCGCAGGTTGTTGTTGACGTACAGCTTGTACTCCGCCAGCGGCTTGACCAGCTCCAGCGCAGACACGCCTTCTGCTGCCCAACTGGACAAGGGGATGACGCTGGCACTGCCGGCCAGCAGCAGGCCTTGCAAGAATTGGCGACGCATAAACATACGAGAACTCCTAGACTGTTAGATTGATAATTTTTGGCTTCCGGTATCCCCATGCCAAATCCCGGCTGACGTGCTTCATGAAGAAGAACGCGCCCAGGCCTTGCCGTACAGACACCGGTGGCTGGTTAGGAAACGAGGTCAGGCCTTGTTGGCGGCAGCGGCCAGCAGGCCACGGCCCAGCCAGTCATTGGCATCGGCCACACCGGGCAGCACATAGAAAAAGCCGCCGCCAATGGGCTTGATGTATTCTTCGAGCGGCTCGCCGTCGAGGCGCTTTTGCACGGTGACAAAGCCCTTTTCCAGATCGGCCTGGTAGCAGATGAACAGCAGGCCCATCTCCAGCTGGCCGGACTTGGTCACACCATTCGAATAGTTGAAGGGCCGGCGCAGGATCAGGTTCGCTTCGCTGCCATGGTTGCGCGGGTTGGCCAGCCGGATATGGGCGTCCATCGGCGTCTTCTGGCCTTCGGGATCGGCCGCATAGTCCGGCGTGTCGTGCTCGGTCTTCTTGCGCGCATCCAGCGGCGCACCGCTGTCCTTGTCGCGGCCCATGATGGCCTCCTGCTCGCCCAGCGGCGTGCGGTCCCAGCGCTCGACAAAGTTGCGGATGATGCGCACGGCCTGGTAGCTGCCGCCCGCGGCCCAGGCGGGCTCGTCGGATTCAGGCTGCACCCAGACAATGCGGCGCATCATGGCCTCATCGTCCGATGGCGGGTTGGCCGAGCCATCGCGGAAGCCCAGAAAATTGCGCGCGCTCTCTGCGGGCTGGCCCACGGCAGCGGGGATCGGCGGTACCGAGCCCTCCTGCTTCCAGCGCACCATCAGCAGATCGGGCAGGTTCTTGATGATGTCACGCAGCGCATGGATATTGGTATCGGGCGTGTTGGCGCAGAACTGGATCGACAGATCGCCATGGCAGAGCGCGGCCTGCAGCGCATCGTTGGGGTGCTGCTGCATGGGGGTCAGGCGCTTGGGCCGCTGGTCCTTCAGGCCAAAGCGGTCATCAAACAGGCTGTGGCCCACGGCCACGGTGACCGTCAGTGCATCGGGCTGTACCACCGGGCCCAGAATGCCAGAGCCCGCCGGCGGCAGCTTGGGGTCGAGCACCGGCTGGGCACCGCCCTGGGTCAGAAAGTGTATGCGCTCGGTCAAGGTCTTGAACAGGCGCTCCAACTCTGCCGGGTTGCTGGCCAGCACATCAAAGCTGACCACCATGCCGGCCAGCGGCCGGGGCGTGACGATGCCGGCTTGGTGCCTGCCGTAAAACGGCACGCGCTGCGCAGACACGCTGCTGTGCGGCGCATCGGCCACCTGGGTGTTGCCCGGCGAGGCATCGTCGGCAGCCAGCGCCTGGCGCACGGGCATGCCGGCCAGCACGCCGGCGCCCATGGCGCCAGCGGCCTCGCCCAGCCAGCGGCGGCGCGACGGGTCGGTGCCCTCGCGGACGATGGATTGAGACTCGTTCCTGTTCTTGAACCAAGACATGTGGTGCTTTCTGTATGTTATTTGTAGAAATAGAAGGCGGAAACTTTAGGGCTGCAAGCCCAGCGCCGCATTGACCTTGGCCATGCTTTGCGAACTCTGGTAGAGCGCCTGGGCCAGGTTCTGGCACTGCACCGGGTTCAGTGCCTGGCCGGCCATGTCGGCCACCTGGCTGTCATCGGCGGGCACGCCCAGCTCTTCGATGCGCTGGCGCAGCTTGGCCAGGCTGTCCTGCAACTGCTGGTTCAAGGCCGGGTTGGCATTGCCAAGTACCGGGGACAGCACTTGCTGGGCCTTGTTGGCCGCCGCCCAGCTGCCATAGACGAACTGCAGCACCGCCCGGCCCTGTTCGGGCGTGGTCGCCTCGCCGGGAATCAGGGTGGAGGCACGCTCCAGCGCCTTGGCCGCTGCGGCGGCAATCGACTGCGGCTGCAAGGCCGCATCGCCCAGGCGCTGGGCCAGTTGCTGCACATCCTGCTGCAGGCTGGTGGCCAGCGGCAGCAGCTGCTCAGCCGGCTCGCCCGCTTGCAGACCGGCGGCAATGCGCTGCAAGCCCACAAAGGCCGGGTCCTTGTAACGCAGCGCAAAGTCTGCGGCGCGCGCATCGATGCGGGCATTCAAATCGCCGTACTGCACCGCCAACGGGGCCAGCTTTTGGTACTGGCCGCGCGCCAGCGCTGCCAGTTGCAGGGCATCGCCGGGGTAGCCATCGGGCGAGGTGGCACCGGCTTCCAGTGGATGGGCCAGGCGCTGCTGCAGCGCATCGACCATCTCCTGCAGGCTGGCCGTCTCGGTCAGCATGTAGACCTGGTACTCGGCCAGTGCGCCCAGGAAGGCGGTCACCGGCGGCTTGGCGGCTTCGGCCTTGAAGGCGTCCGACGTCGTCACCGTCAGGCTGCCGCGCGCGGCGTTGAGCAGGCCGCAGGTCATCTCATAGTTGCCGGGTACCAGGCGTGCGCTCAGCTGCTGCGTCATGCCGGGCAGAATGTTCTCGCGCTCTTCGAGCACCATCACGCCGTCCAGAATTTCCCATTCCAGCGCCCGCTGCGACTGGTTGACGATGCGGAAAATCACCTTGCCCGCTGGCACGGTCACCGCATTGGGGGTGCAGGTGCCCTGGTTGATCTCGATGGTCACTACCGGCACGCCATCGACCGATGTACTGCTGCCTGCAACCTCGCTGGCACGCGGCACCGTCGATGCCTGCCAGAAAGCGGCGGCACCGAGCAGAAACACGACGACGCTACCCAGGACAACCGGGCCAAGACGCGGAGCAGGCTCATCAGCGGCCACTTCGGCCACTTCGGCCGCTGCGGCTGCAAGGGTGGGCGCGGCAGGAGCGCCCGCCACGGCAGGCGCCGCCTTGACCGGCCAGAAGAACATCACCAAGGTCACGGCCAGGTACAGCGCCCAGGCCAGCACTTCGCCTGCGACGGGTGCATGCATGTAGCCCAGCAGGCCGCCCAGAATGACACCCAGCGGGCTGTCTTCGGGCAGCACGGCGCTGCTGTCGAACACCACTTGCTGCAGCTGGTTCCAGACCCCGGCCTCATGCAGGCGGCGCACGGCGCCGGCCAGCAGGCCAGCCGCCACGACCAGGATAAAGATACCGGTGTAGCGGAAGAACTGGCGCAGATTGATGCGCACGCCGCCTTTGTAGAGGCCCACGCCCAGCAGCACCGACAGCGCCACGCCGAGGAAGGCGCCCGCTGCGGCACTCCAGCCCGAGCTTTGCTGGAAGATGGCCAGCAAGAAGAAGACGGATTCGACGCCTTCGCGCGCCACCGCCAAAAAGACCATGCCGATCAGTGCCCAGCTGGCACTGCCCGAGGTGCTGAGCGCCTTGTCGACCGAGGCCTGCAGCTCCCCTTTGATCGAGCGCGAGGCCTTGCGCATCCAGAACACCATGCCGGTCAGCATGCCCACGGCGATAAAGCCGACCAGCGCTTCAAACAGCTCCTGCTGCTTTTGCGGAAACTCGGCGGCCATCCACTGCAGACCCGCGCCGACAAACAGCGACAGACCCAGCGCCAGGAACACCCCCGCCCAGACAGCGGGCATCAGCCTGGCACGGCCCGTGTGGCGGAGGAAACTCGCAATGATGCCCACGATCAGCGCGGCCTCGATGCCCTCGCGCAACATAATCAAAAAAGGAACCAGCATGTAATGTGTTGCTCAAGCCGGGGTCGCACGTCAAGGCTGCGCCGCCTGCTGATCTTTCTCAGTTCTGTCGATGAATCCCATACCCTGCAGGATGGCCAACGGTTGGCCGCAGGCAGCCCATGCGGCAATGCAACAAAGGCAGGTGCAGCATGTTAAGACCAAACTGGCGACCCTGGCGGTCCAGCGTGCAGTCTTCGACAAGCAGCTACCATCTTTACAAGCGAAAACGTATATCTTAGCACCGCTCACGGGGCTTTCAAGCTATCAATTACATAGCAACCCTGCAGAACCCAACACCCCTGCCGCCAACATGGCGTAAGCCGGGCTTCAGAATGGCCCGGGCCGCCTGGTGCCGCCCGTTTCGCGCCAGGCCACTACGCACCCAGCTTTTCGGTCAACCGCACCAGATCGGCCAGCGAGCTCAGCTGCAGCTTGCGCATCGCATTGCCGCGGCGCACCTTCACGGTCACTTCACTGAGTTGCAACTGGTGTGCAATCTGCTTGTTCAACAGGCCCTTGACCACCAGTTGCACCACCTCGCGCTCGCCGTCGCTCAAGGTCTGCCAGCGTCCGCCGATCTCGGCACGGTCGGCATCCGCCAGGCGCCGTGCGCGGTCTTGCGCAATGCCTTGGTGGATCGCGTCCAGCAGGTCCTGGTCGCGAAACGGCTTGGCCAGAAAGTCGATGGCGCCGCTTTTCATGGCTTTGACGCCCATCGCAATATCGCCATGGCCGGTGATGAACACCACCGGCAGCTGCAATCCCAGGGTCTGCATCTGGCGCTGGAACTCCATGCCGCTCAGCCCCGGCATGCGCACATCCAGCACCAGGCAGGCGGGCACATCGGCCAGCGGCTGTGCCAGGAATTGGGCCGCCGAGGCAAAGGCGCGCACCGGCAGACCGACCGATGCGAGCAAATCCTCCAGCGCGGCGCGCACCGAGTTGTCGTCATCGACCACATAGACCATCGCTGCGTCCGTCATGCCTCGCCCTCCCCAGGTGCCACCGGTACGCTGAATGTGAACACCGCCCCGCCCGGTGCATGGGGTTCGGCCCAGATATGGCCGCCATTGGCCTCGACAATGCTGCGGCTGATGCTCAGCCCGACGCCAATGCCCTCGTGCTTGGTGGTCCAGAAGGGTTCGAATACCTGTTCCTGCGCACCGGCGGGCAAGCCGGGGCCGCCGTCCGAAATGCGGAACACCAGCTTGTCGGCCTGCTGCAGCGATTCGACAAGGATGGTGCGGCGCGCTATATCGACCAAGGCCGTCGCCTCCATCGCATTGAGCACCAGATTGGCGATCACCTGCTGGACCTGCACCGGATCAGCCAGCGCCAGCGGCAATCCGGGCGCCAGATCGGCACGCATCGCGATGTCCAGCCGCTGCATCTCGGCGTGCGACAGGGCCAGCACTTCACGCACGGCGGCGTTGAAGACGAAGGGCCTGGTGCTGGCCGGCTCGCCTTTGCTGAGCTTTCGCACCCGCGCAATGATGCCGCTGGCCCGGTCCGCATCGCCAAGGATGCGCTGCAGGGCCTGACGGGCCTTGTCCAGCTGGGGCGGGTCCTGCTCCATCCAGCGCTGGCAGGCGTGGCCGCTGGTGACGATGGCCGCCAGCGGCTGGTTCAGCTCATGCGCAATCGACGTGGTCATCCCTCCAGGCTGTGAATGCGCGAGATGCGCAGCAGCCTGGCCTGTGCCTCGTGCGCCGCCGCGCGCGCCAGTTCCGCCGTGCAGGCCAGGTAGCCGGTGATGACAATCGCCACCGTGCTGATCAGCATGTTGACCAGCCCGGCGCGCTGGTCACCATAGCTGGTGATGAGAAAGCTCAGCCAGGTCAACGCAACGCAGCTGCCTGACAGCACGATGAGCCCACGCCATGTCAGCGCATGGGCCATCGCCAGAATGATCACGGTGTAGAAGACCGACACGGCCACTTCATAGCGGGTTGCCGTGTCTATCAAAAACAGCAGCGCCAGGGCCAGCACCATGGCGGTCAGATGCAGGCCCGGGCGGCGCCGGGGCGTGGTTGGCAGGGACGGTGTCTTCATCAGCAACAGAGCGTCTGTGGGTTACAGGGATTGCCAAAGGCTACCACGCCGATCCCAGCGGTGCAGCGAAGTCCCTGTGCCTCAGAAACGGGTGTTCAGCCCGAAAGCCACCTGGCTGACCGAGGGTTGGCTGGCATCCAGAGCCCCATCCATCGCATAGGCCCGGCCATGGGCGGCAAATGCGTAGAGGGAGGTGCGCAGCGACAGCGGGTAGATGTAGCCCAGCGACATCACCTGGCTGGTCTTGGCGCGTGCGCCGCTGTCCTGCCAAGCCCAGCTGGGCCGTGCCTGGGACCACTGCATCTGAAACTCGCCATGGCCCGTCGGAATCGATGCCGCCAGATAGACCGCGTCCAGCCGGCCTCCATCGATGAACTCGGCAGGCCCCAGGCCCTGGAGCCCGGCCGCCTGCAACTGCGCCGGGCCATCACCGCCATTGCGCCCGACAAAGCCATTGCGCTGGCGGCTCCAGCCCGCTGCCAGGCGCGCCACACCAAAGTTATAGCTGGCACCCAGCTGCGCAGCGCTGGGGCGCCGCCCTCCCAGGGCATCCAAGCGCAGCGCACTGGCTTGCTCCCAGCTCGCGGCCAGCAGCCATGGGCCTTGCTCATAGCGCAACGCCAGACTGTAGAGCTTGTAGGCAGAGCCGCCGGCCGCATCAGCGGCTGCTGCATCACCTGCATCAAAACTGTAGCTGGCGCCCAACTGCACACCACTCCACTGCGGGCTGCGCCAGCTGATCTGTCTGGACACCTGGTAGTTGTCGGAGGCCCGCAGCAAGGCACCCACGCCAAAATCGCGCCAGGCCCCCACTTCGATCGCGCTGACAAAGGCCTGGCCGACGGTGTACTGGCGCCCCAGGCGCAACTCGCCCAGGCTGGCGCTCCCCACCCCCACCCAGGACTGGTAGTTGAACGGCCGTGCCGGGTCATCGGGCGCACCATGGGCAACATCCAGCCCGCCCTCCAGCGCGAAGGCGGCGTAGCTGCCGCCGCCCAGCGTCTCGCGGCCCTGCAGGCCCCAGAGCGAGTCCGACAGGCCCCCGCTCAAAAGGCCGTTTTCGGTGGGGCCGCCGCTCACCCGGGTTGAACTGACCGCCGCATCGACGGTGCCATACAGGCGTACATGGGTTTGCGCCTGGGCGGGCATGGCCACCACGGCGGCCAGTACAGCGGCGGCGCTGCACCAAGCCCAGCGGATACGTGTCTGCTGGGGCGCCAACGGGCGCGCAGCAATCCATACAAAAAACAACGGTGACATAGGTGGCTCGGTAAAGGTGGGGCCGGGGCGCTGCTGCAACGCGCGACGGGCGCAGCGGCCCGGCTGCAGAAAACAGGAAGATAACCAGCACCAAGGGCTGCGCAGGCCATGGCACCAGCCTCCCCCGTGCGATCGTGCGGCGCCAGCAAGACGGTTTCGTGTCATCGCAGCGTACCCGATTGCTTGACCATCCAGACCGGTACCGCGGTGAGCACCAGCACCGCAAGCAGCTGCGTCCACAGCGAACCCTCCCAGGACAGTTCGGGCATCACGCGGAAGTTCTGGCCATACCAGTTGATCAGGGCCGTGCCGGGGATGAACGCCGCCCAGAGCACGCTGAACACCTTGGTGACATTCAGGTCGCTCATCGCCACGGTTTCCTCGGCCGAGCGGCGGTGGAAGCGCTGGCGTTCCAGCATGAAGCGACTGCGCCGCTGCACCCCGTCGATCTCGGCCAACAGCGCATCGACATGCTGACACCCGAGCTGCGAGCCCTGCAATACGCTGCGGCGCAGTTGCTTGGCAGCCTGTTCCAGATCATCCAGCGCCTGCATCACGACCGACAGCGGTCGGCTGAGCATGGACAGATGGCTGTCCACATCGATCAGGTCCTCGGCGCCCCGGGAGTCCGGCCCACCCACCGCAAGCTGGAAGCTGCGCAGCGAGCGCATCGAGCGCGTCAGCCCCTCATCCATGCGATCGAGCACCAGCCCGGTCTGGCCCAGCAACTGGTGCAGCAGCACCAGCGCCACGGCATGCGCGCTGCCCGCAGGCAAACCCTGCGCCCTGAAGCGCTGCTGCGCCTGACCGGGCCGGAGCATGCGGTGCCCCGTCTCGACCGTGTAGAGGGTCTGCGCATCTGCGGTCTGGTGCCACAGCAGATCGGCCACCAACACGCGCCCGTCCTGTACACGGGCGCAGCGGATGCGTATCGCCGCCCCGGCATCCGGTCGCTGCGCCGCGCTGGCCGGCGCCAGGTCCATGCCATGGTGCCTGCCCAGGTCATCAAGCGCCTGGGGGCTGGCGGCGTGCAGGCGGGCCCATAAGGGCAAGGTCTGGTCCCATGTCATCGCATCCACCCCTTGCGTTTGATGTAGGCCAGCGGCACCAGCGCGAACAGGCCCGTGAGCCCCATGACCATCCACTCTCCCCACGGCAACGCCAGCTCGGGCATGTAGGCAAAGTTCTGCCCATAGAACGCAGCGACCAGCGTGGGCGGCGTGAACACGGCAGTCACTACGGTGAACACCTTGATGACCTGGTTTTGCTTGATGTCCAACGTGGTCATCAGTGACTGCTGCAGGTTGCGGATCTTGTCGTGCTGAAACCGGGCATAACGGCGCAGGCTGTGGATGTCCGCCAGCAGGACCGTCAGGCGCGGGCCCAAGCGGGCATCCCCTGCAGCACGCCGCAGCCAACGTCCGGCACGGACCAGCATCAGCTGGCCTTCCACCGCTTTGGCAACCAGTTCCTCGGCTTCTGCCAATGCCATTGCCGTGCCGGCAATGTCGGCCACCCCGGCCTGCCGCTGGGCGGTATCGAAGCCGCCGCTGGCCGCCGCCACGGCATCACTGCGCTCGTCCAGGCGCTCGGCGATGGCGCGCAAGCTCGCATGGGCGGCATCGTTGAGCGCTTCGAGCAGGTAGAGCATCATCTTGCCGGGCTCGAGGGCGCCACCATCGGCCAAGTGGGTCAACAGCTGTTCGCTGGCCCGGTCCAGCGCATGCAACGCGGGGCCTTGTTCAACACTGATCAGCTGCTCCTTGCCCAGTGCCAGGACGAGGACGGTTTCTCGGAACTCCCCCTGCTGGCAGACGACCAGCTCCATCGGGCTGACGATGAACTCACCCTCCAGCGTCGCGGCTCTGCCTCGGATCGGGGAAAGATCCAGTCCATGCAGGTGTTGTTCAGCCGCCAGCGTCTCGGCTTGCTGCGTGTGCAGCCGCTGCCAGCCAGCCTGGGCCAGGCGCGCCGCCATCAGGCCGCCTGCCGCATGGGGGTTGGTACGGTCTTCGGTCATTGCTGCACCTCGGGAATGGCAGTGCCTGCCGGCGCGGCGGTTGCATCGGCTTGCGCGGCCTGGCTCTGTTGCTCCAGCACATGGCCGCCATAGAGATGCAGCGCGGCGAAGCTGCCCAGAATCAGCGCATAGAGCACGATCACCGCGATCATGATCTCGCGCTCGATCTGCGCGGTGCGCGGACGGCTCGCACGCGCCTCGTTGATGGCCTGGCGGCGCTGCGATGCGGCCTCGCCCGCATCCTGCAGGCTCAGGTCGGCATTCCAGACCAAACCCTCCAGTTGGCGGTTCAGCGTGGTGTAGGTATAGCGGCTCTTGTCAGTCGTTGGCGGCATGGAAATAACTCCTGGTGGGGGGGAAATCGCAGACAGCACGCCGGTCTTTGACAAAAGCCCGAGCGCAGTCTTTGCAGAGGCAGGTCTGGGCTCAGCGCAGCCAGCCACGGTGTTTGACATAGAGCAGCGGCAGCAACGCCAGCCCTGCCGTCAGCGCGATGGTGATGGGCTCGCCGTAGTGCCACTCCAGAATGGGCATGCGGGCGACGTTCATGCTGTAGTAGGTGGAAATCAGCATGGCAGGTAGAAACACGGCTGTGACGACCGAGAAGACCTTGACAATCTGGTTCTGCTTGACGTTCAGCGCCATGTTGTTGGTTGCTTGCAGCAGCCGCACGCGGTCATGCACAAAGCTGACATGGTCCTCCACGGCTTCAATGTCTTCGATCAAGGTCGCATAGAGCGCTTGAAGGGCGGTGTCGGCCTGCGGCATGCGCGCCTGTGCATGGCGCGCTGCCAGCGCCAGCTGCAACTGGCTCTCCAGGCAGTCGGACAGCAGCTCTTCGACTTCGCCCAGATCCAGCTGCGCAGAGACCACATCGCTCACGCCAAAATCGCGGTCCCGCGCTTCCAGGCTGTTCAACACCGAGTTGGTTTGCACCAGCACCCGGCCGAGATCGCTGTTGAGCGAATCCAGCAGCTCGTCCGTCGCATCGTTGATGGCCTGGAGCACCATGGCAAAGTTCTCAAATGCCGGCAAGGCTTGCCCTTGGCGCTCCAGCCTGGATTGCGCCGTCTCCAGCGCCTGCGGCGCGGTGCCGGGTTCCAGCGATACCAACATGCGTGGGCCCAGCACAAAGATGACGCGGCTGGCTTTTCTCAGGCCCTGCTCAACGCCCAGAAAAGTGATAGCAAAGTAGCTGAATTCGCCATCCTGGCTCAGATTGCGCTGCAGGCCATGGGCAATGTCCACGCCCAGGCTCTGCTGGATGCCGGTCAGCTTGCCGGGTTCATCGGCTCGGATGCGCAGCCACTGGGGCAAGGCTTCCCGCGCGGCACCTGCAGAGGGCTGCAAAAGATCAGATCGGTGTTGCATGTTCATCGGGAAGACTCCTGCGCAGGGCTATCGGATTTGAGAGACCTCGCACTTTCGTAGAAACCGGCGTGCGAGCCCGAGGTGGACGAGGTTTTGGTATCCAGGTGGTAGTTGCCAAAATGCAGAGCCGCCACGGCTAGCACCAAGATGCCCCAGGTGACGCCCAGCATCGAAAAAGAGAGGCGCTCATACCGCGACCAGGGCCGAGGCGGCTGCAGCGGCAGCGCATAGGGGCGGCGTGCAGAGCGGCTCCAGACAAGGCTGTGCAGGTTCAGGCCGGTATTGGCGGCCGGTGGCGGTCCACCGGACGAGAAATGTTGAAAGTACGGCATCGCGCGTCCTCGGTTGGCGCAGCTCCGCGCTGGCGATGGCACACGCAATGCGTGCCAAGGCCTGGCGGATTGACAAGTAGGGAATAAGCCGGCTGCAGGCTTTGCGTGTGGCAAAGCGCAGCGCAGGGGTTAGCGGCGGGCGCTTGCAGCCGTCACCGATACAGGCAGACCTGCCCGATGGCCAAATATCCAGCACAGCGCGCGCGAGCGGGCCGTGGGCCGATAAGGCGCCAGCCGGGCAGGCCTATCGACGCTCTGCAAGCGGCGTCGGGCGAGCCGGCTCAAATGGGGTAGTACCCGTGCACGCTCGGGGCTAGGCAGCTTCGACAGCGCATCGGCAATGACCGGGCCAGACAGGCCGGACAGCGCCTGGGCAAAGGGTTTGTCGCCCTGCGATGCCAGAAAGGCAGACAGCACGGACGGGGCGTCAGATGCTACAGCGGCTCGAATGACGCGCTGCAGCAGCGCGCTGGATGGGGAGTGAAAGAACAGCATGAGATGCTCCTTGGGGCCAGGTGCCGCCAAGGCCTCTCATGCATTTAGATGCGTGACAGCCTCGGGGCGTTGGCCCGATGGGGATGGGTGGTAATGCAGTGCAAGGGGAGGTGGCGCTGGCAGCAGCGCATTTCAGGCTCAGGATCGGGGTCCATGCTTTTCTCCGGTTGAACAGTTCTAGAGATGCCCATGGGTTGCCTTCAACAACTGAAGTGCGCATCGGCGGCAATCGCCGAGCTGGTACATGGCCACAGGGCGAAGCGTCATCGCAGTAACAAGACTCAGGGCTTTCGCGACGACAGACAGGATTTTCGCAGGCCAAGCGCGGGATCGCCAGTGGCCTTTGGGGTGCATGCCACTGCCATTGGCATGGGAGCCATATACGAAGGTATACGCCAACCGAACACCCCCAGTCAGCAAACCGGTAGCCAACAAAAAAAACCGGCAGCCCACAAGGGACTGCCGGTTCTACTTGGAGGATCGCAACCCGGGCAGCATCCGCCAGCCCAGGCCAGGGCCTTATCAGCCCAGTGCAGCCACCGCTGCGTTGAAGGTGCTGCTGGGGCGCATCACAGCGTCCAGCTTGGCAGTGTCCGGCTGGTAGTAGCCGCCGATGTCGGCAGGCTTGCCTTGCACGTCCTTGAACTCGCCAACGATCTTGGCCTCGTTGTCGCTCAGGCTCTTGGCCAGTGGCGCAAACTTGGCGGCCAGTTCGGCATCGGTGGTTTGGGCGGCCAGCGCCTGGGCCCAGTACAGGGCGATGTAGAACTGCGAGCCACGGTTGTCCAGCTCACCGGTGCGGCGCGATGGCGACTTGTTCTCGTCCAACAGCTTGCCGGTGGCCTGGTCCAGGGTCTGGGCCAGCAGCTTGGCGCGCTCGTTGTTGTTCTTGATGCCCAGCTCTTCGAAGGACACGGCCAGCGCCAGGAACTCGCCCAGCGAATCCCAGCGCAGGTGGTTTTCTTCCACCAGCTGCTCGACATGCTTGGGGGCAGAGCCGCCGGCGCCGGTTTCGTACAGACCACCGCCTTGCATCAAAGGCACGATCGACAGCATCTTGGCCGAGGTGCCCAGCTCCAGGATCGGGAACAGGTCGGTCAGGTAGTCACGCAGGATGTTGCCGGTCACCGAGATCGTGTCCAGGCCACGGGCTGCGCGCTCCAAGGTGAAGCGCATCGCGCGCACCTGCGACAGGATGTGGATGTCCAGGCCGCTGGTGTCGTGGTCCTTCAGGTAGGTTTGCACCTTCTTGATCAGCTCGGCTTCGTGCGGACGGTAGGGATCCAGCCAGAACACGGCAGGCATGCCGGAGTTGCGGGCACGGGTAACGGCCAGCTTGACCCAGTCGCGGATCGGAGCGTCCTTGACCTGGCACATGCGCCAGATGTCGCCCTGCTCCACGTTCTGGCTCATCAGCACTTCGCCGGTGGCGATGTCGACGATGTTGGCCACGCCGTCTTCGCTGATCTCGAAGGTCTTGTCGTGCGAGCCGTACTCTTCGGCCTTTTGCGCCATCAGGCCCACGTTGGGCACGGTGCCCATGGTCTTGGGGTCGAAGTTGCCATGCCACTTGCAGAAGTTGATCACTTCCTGGTAGATGCGGGCAAAGGTCGACTCAGGCATCACGGCCTTGCAATCGTAAGGCTTGCCATCGGCGCCCCACATCTTGCCGCCAGCGCGGATCATCGCAGGCATCGATGCGTCCACGATCACGTCGTTGGGCGAATGGAAGTTGGTGATGCCCTTGGCAGAGTCCACCATGGCCAGCGCAGGGCGGCCTTCCTGGCACTTGTGCAGGTCGCGGATGATTTCTTCGCGCTGCGATGCGGGCAGGGTTTCAATCTTTTCGTAGAGATTGGCCATGCCGTTGTTCACGTTCACGCCCAGCTGCTCGAACAGCTTGCCGTGCTTCTCGAACGCTTCCTTGTAGAAAATGCGCACGCAGTGGCCGAACACGATGGGGTGGGACACCTTCATCATCGTGGCCTTGACGTGCAGCGAGAACAGGATGCCCGACTGCTTGCAGTCTTCGATTTCCTTTTCGTAGAAAGCCAGCAGGGCCTTCTTGCTCATGAACATCGAGTCAACCACTTCTGCGTCCTGCAGCTTGACCTTGTCCTTGAGCACCACGGTCTTGCCGGACTTGGTCTCCAGCACCATCTTGACTTCGCGGGCCTTGTCCAGGGTCATGGACTTTTCGCCGTGGTAGAAGTCGCCCTCTTCCATGTGCGACACATGGGTTTGCGACCACTGCTTCCACTCGCCCATCGAATGGGGGTGCTTCTTGGCGTAGTTCTTCACGGCCAGCGGTGCGCGGCGGTCGGAGTTGCCTTCGCGCAGCACGGGGTTCACGGCCGAGCCGATGCACTTGCTGTAGCGGGCCTTGATGTCTTTTTCTGCGTCGTTGGCAGGGCTGTCTGGGTAGTCAGGCAGCTTGTAGCCGTGGTCTTGCAGTTCCTTGATCGCTTCTTGCAGCTGGCCCACCGATGCGGAGATGTTGGGCAGCTTGATGATGTTGGCATCCGGCGTCAAGGTCAGCTTGCCCAGGTCGGCCAGGTTGTTGGGCACGCGCTGTGCTTCGGTCAGAAACTCGGGGAATTCACCCAGAATGCGGGCTGCCAGCGAAATATCACTCTCGGCCACATTGATGCCAGCGGCGCTCGCAAAGCTGCGAACAACGGGCAGGAACGCTGCGGTCGCCAGACGAGGGGCTTCGTCGGTCAGGGTGTAGATGATGGTGGGTTGCTGGGTAGTCATCTGGTCTTTCAAGTGGCAAAAGTTCTGATGTGCGTCGCGCCTTGGCTGGTCTCCACGGCTCAGGGCGCGCCCGCGTAAACTCCCTCATGATGTACTGCTCGACCACCGTTGGGAAGCCTGTCCCTCAAATGCTGCAATGCAATATCACAATACGGAATTCAACGCCAAGGATTGTCGCTGCTTTTTAAGTCTTATACAAGAGTTGGCCCAGCGATTTGTTGAGGCTTCCCGGACAGCTGCCGCAAAATACAGGTTATGCCAGAGCTGCACGACAGCGCTGTGAAACCCCCACCCCGCCTTTCCCTGCCGCTTTACCGCGATACGCCTCCCGACATGACCACGCCCTTGCCCTCCGCCCTCACCCTGCATGAAGCCGATGTGCAGTGGACGGCCATCCGCGCCCAGGGGCCCGGCGGGCAGAACGTGAACAAGGTCAGCTGTGCCATCCACCTGCGCTTTGATGTGCGTGCATCGCGCCTGCCCGAGCCCGTGCAGACCCGTTTGCTGGCCCTGGCCGATTCGCGCATCACCCAGGAAGGCGTGGTTGTCATCAAGGCGCAGAGCTACCGCACCCAGGAGCTAAACCTGTGGGATGCGCTGGAGCGCCTCAACGCGCTGGTGGCCAGCGTGGCGGTGGAGCCGCGCAAGCGCCGCGCCACCAAACCGACCTGGGGATCGCAGCAGCGCCGCCTGCAAAGCAAGAGCCTGCGCGCCAATGTCAAAGCCCAGCGCGGCAAGGTGCGGGATTGACCATGCACCGCACCCACTGGCAGATGGCCGGTGATAATAAGAAGTAATCTCATTTGCTAATGCCCGAATTTCCATGAATGTGCGACGCAGCATCCTGATCGTCGATGACCACCAAAGCATCCGCGACCCTCTTGCCACTTTCATGCGCCGCTATGACTTTGATGTCGACACTGCCTGCGATGGGCTGGCGATGCGGCAGTTGCTGAAGGACCGCAGCTATGACCTGATCATCCTGGACGTCATGCTGCCTGGCGAGGACGGTCTGTCGCTGTGCGGCTTTGTGGCCGAGCACATCGGCACCCCCGTCATCCTGCTGACCGCGATGACCGACCAGGCCGACCGGGTGGCGGGCCTGGAAATTGGCGCCGACGATTATGTGCTCAAGCCCTTTGACCCGCGCGAGCTGGTGGCCCGGGTCCGCAGCGTGCTGCGGCGCGGCGCCCGCCGCCGGGCAGACGATGCAGCCCAGGCGGCGCCCACCGCCGACGTATCGGCAGAAAGGCGCTACACCTTTGAAGGCTGGTCCTTTGACCTGGCCACCCGCGAGCTGCAGGACCCCAACCTCAGCCCTGTGCCGCTGACCACGGCAGAGTTCCACCTGCTGCGCGCGCTGCTGGAGAACCCCAACCGCGTGCTGAGCCGCCAGCAGCTGATGGACCTGACCCAGCGCGAAGGGGACGCTTTTTTTGACCGCAGCATCGACACGCAGATCAGCCGCCTGCGCAAAAAGCTCGAATCCGATCCGCGCCAGCCGCGCATGCTCAAGACCGTGCGCGGCGACGGCTACCTGCTGGCTGCCAGAAACATCAGCCTCGCCCCATGAAACTGCTGCCGCGCACCTTAGCCGGCCAGTTGCTGGCCCTGTTGCTGCTGGCGCTGATCGTCGCCCACCTGGTTGCCGTGCTGCTGCTGACCTGGCTGCGCCAGGACAGCGATGTCGTGCACCCGCTGTCGGCCCACACCATCGAGACCCGGGTGGCCGCCGCCTACCGCGCGCTGGAGGGCAGCCCCGAATCCGCCCAGCGCCTGGTGCACAGCATTAGCCTGCCCGATTCGCAGTTCCGCATCCGCCCACGCCCTTTTGACGACGGCCAAGCTGTCACCGAGCAGGAAGCCAAACTCACCGCCAGGCTGCAAGAACGTCTGGGGCTGGAAGCCGGTGCCAACGCTGCAGACCCGCCAGTGCGCATCCATCTGCGCATGCGCTCTCCTGCAGCCGCCAGCGAGGCTGGCGATGTGGACCAGGACATCCTGGGCAAGCTCAGCCCGGCATTTGATGACGATGGCAGCTGGATGCTGCATGTGGATGTGCGCCTGCCCGATGGCCAGTGGCTCAGCAGCTGGCACCTGCCCACCATGCTGCTCAGCCACTGGAGCCGGGTGCTGAGCTTCTCCATTCCCGTGGGCATGCTGCCCATCATCGTCATTGCGGTGCTGTTTGGCCGGCGCATCATGCAGCCCTTGCGCATGCTCACCGACGCGGCCCAGCGCATCAGCCGGGGCGAGCGCTCCGCGCACCTGCCGCTGTCCGGCCCCGAAGGGGTGCGCGAAATCATCGAGGCCTTCAACGAGATGCAGGACCGCCTGCTCGGCGTCGTGAACGACCGCACCCGCATGGTTGCCGCCATCGGCCACGACCTGCGCACCCCCCTCACCTCGCTGCGCATCCGCGCCGAGCTGGTGGACGACGACGAACTGCGCCAGGCGATGGTGAACACCATCAACGAGATGCACAGCATGGTCGAAGAGATCCTGCACTTTGCCCAGGACGACGCGATGCGCGAAACTACCCAGCCTGTCGATCTGGACGCGCTGGTGGGCGACGTGGTCGAGCAGCAGCGCACCCTGGGCCGCCAGGTGCACTGGAGCCCGCCAGACAGCATCAGCTACCGCTGCCGCCCGGCCCACCTCAAGCGCGCCCTCGCCAACCTGATCGACAATGCCGCGCGCTACGGCAGGGTCCACGTGCGGCTGGCCGGCCCGGATGCCGCAGCCCCGGGCACTGCCGCCACCGTGCGCATGGAAATTGAAGACGAAGGCCCCGGCATTGCGCCGCAGGACATCGAGCAGGCGTTTCGGCCCTTCAGCCGGCTGGAGGTCGCCCGCAATGGAGAGACTGGTGGCTTTGGGTTGGGGCTGGCGATTGCGCGCTCATGCGTGCGCGCGCATGGCGGTGAGTTGAAGCTGCATAACCGCAGCGAGGGTGGGTTGAGAGCGGTGATTGAGTTGCCGGCTTGAGTGACTTCTATCGGTTGGCATTCCAACGTCTGGAATGGCAAATTCGCGGCCGAGTTCTTTGGAGCGGTTACACCCTGCGCACTACGACCGCTCGGCGCGTCAGACGCAGCTCGTTGCACGAGTTTTCCCCTCGGAACATCGCGACGCATCACTCGCGTGGTACCGGCGCGCGCGATCCCAGCCGAACCGCTAGTGCCAAACCATCGCGCACCCGCAGCCAATAGACTTATTTGGTGACCAAACTTACAATATGCGACTGACAGAAACAATGTTTCGCGGTGACGATTCACGCATCGTATAAGCCCAGTACCACTGACGATACGTTAAGCCTGTGCCTTTTTCAGTCCAGTCGCCCATGCGTAGGCATCCGACAGAAAGTCTTATCGTGAAGTTCATTACCTCTACAAACATGCCTCGGACAAAGGGCTTCAGCGCCACCGTGGCTCCGGCAGCGACAGGCCTGTTCATTGCATTGGCGGGACTGCTGTCGTCTTTTGGCGCACAGGCGCAAGCGGCGCTGCCTACGGTGTCGTGCAACTCGTCATCGGCGGCATTCAGCACGGGACATAACGCAGCAACCGGAGGTGCCCTGCCCCAAAACGCGGTGGAACCATCTTGGCAATTCGCATTTGCAGGCAGGCCAGTCACCAACCCCGCCGTCGCCTTGAGCGCCATACCCCCCGCTGCTTGGACACCCCTCACGGTTTACTGGACAGCGCCTTGGAGCGAGTCACCTTATGCCAACGCCAATTGGGTTTCGCCGTTGGGCTTTGACAGAGCCAATTCCCAACGCTGGGGCTATTACCGGTACCAGTTCAACTTGGACCCTGCCGTCGATCCGGCAGATCTGGCGGTCCAGCTGTCGTACCTGGTGGACGACAGCGCCACAGAGATCTACGTCAACGGCGTGGCCCAAAGTGCTTATGCGCCCATCGTGAACCCCGGATCGGCATTTTCCACGCCGCCCGTCTCTCGCACGTTGACGCAGGACTGGAAACCCGGTTTGAACGAAATCGTTTTTCAAGTGCTGGACTATGGCTGGGTCACGGGGCTGCTCGTGCAGGCTGAGCCTACGGCCGTTTGCAAACCCACCTCAGTCGACATCACCAAAAACGCCAGCGCAAGCCAGGTCAATGCGGGTGGAACCTTCAGCTATGACATTGTGCTGACCAACCAAGGCTCGCAGCAGGCCACGGTGTTGCAACTGACGGACACCCCGCCGGCCGGTATCACGCTGAATGCTTGGGCCTGCACAGCTGCCAATGGCGCCAGCTGCCCGGTTCCCAGCAGCGGCACCGGCACTCTCAATCTGGCCAACCTGGCCTTGCCACCGGCTGCCGCAGCCGGAGATCCTGGCGGACAACTGAGGTTTACCCTCCAAGCCAGCGTGGAGGCCAATGCAACGCCCGGCTTGCTGACCAACACAGTCCAAGCCACGCCGGACGCCACAACCACACAGTGTTCGGCCACTTCGGGCGGCGCGAGTGCCACCCAGTGCACGGCATCGGCCAGCATTGAGGTGATCACACCCGTCACGCCGCCGGTGACGACACCGACGCCGGTGCCTGCTGATGCGCCATGGGCCTTATTGGTGCTGAGTGGCTTGCTGGTAGGCCTGGGCGCCCGGCAAGTGAAATCTCGCGATTCTGTGTAACGTCAACGCTTAGCCGAGTGCGCCTCCTCAGCTCAGGCTGTCGGGGCGCTTTTTTTCGTCACCACAGCCCCCACTGCTGCCTTCACGGCGAAAAGCAAGCAGCGAACCAAGTCACAAACTGACACAAACAGGCAAACACCCGCCACATGCGTCGCAAATGATTCTGATTGCGAATCAACTTGCATCCCCAGCCAACGTGACCGGCCCCGCGCCGCTTCCACGCCAGCCAGCCCCGCTCTGCATACCTTTGGCCCGCCCGGCTTTGCCCGGGGCTGCGCCGCCTGCAGGCCGTCTTATTGCCATTGTTTGTTGTCATGTCCCATCCCGCTGCTTCATTCCCCCTTCTTCCCATTGCGCTGGCCGCAGGCCTGTGCCTGGCGCCGGCCGCTTCTGCGCAAGACCGTGCCGAGCCCGGTACCACGCTGGACACAATCACCGTGACGGCAGCGGCCACGGCCACAGCCGTCAAGGACGCACCGGCCAGCTTGACGGTGCTGACCGCCGAAGACATCGCGCGCGTGCCGGCCACCGATTTGAACGAGGTGCTGCGCCGCGTTCCCGGCCTCACGCAAGCCACCACGCCCGATGGCGGCACCAGCATCCAGATTCGCGGTCTGCCGCAGCAGTACACCTTGATCCTCGTCGATGGCGTGCGCGTGGGCAGCTCCAGCGAGACCTTTGACCGCTACACCCGCAACGAGCTCAACTGGATTGCGCCTGAAGCGATCGAGCGCATTGAAGTGGTGCGCGGCCCCATGTCCTCGCTCTACGGCTCGGATGCAATGGGTGGCGTGATCAACATCATCACCAAGAAAGGCGGCGACACATGGGGCGGCCAGGTCTCTGCCGGTGCCGAGATCAATCCCGAATCCATCCGTGGCAATGACTACAACGGTGGTTTCAACATCAGCGGCCCGCTGGGCAAGGGCTTCAAGCTGCAGCTGAACGGCCAGCAAACCTACCGGCAGGCCGACAGCGGCCTCGAAGACGGCACCACCGCTTTCCGCTGGGGCGGCGGGCGTGAAGGCGCCAAGCGCCAATCGCTGGGTGCACGCCTGGATTGGGACATCAACGACCAGCACAAGCTGAGCCTGGATGTGCAGCGCGCCGAGTGGAAGACCCTGGGCGGCCCCTCGCCCTCCACCAGCAACCCGGGCGGCTTTGCGGCTGCGGCCACCACGCGCGGCCCGTCCAATATGGAGCGCGAAAGCACCAGCCTGACCCACCAGGGCAAGTACAGCTTTGGTACATCCAAGCTCTCGCTCAGCCACAGCAAGTACAGCAACGAGACGACTGCGCCTCGGATTGAAAACGGCCAGTTTGTGCCGGTGCCCGGCGGCACCGCTACCCAGACCTACAGCACCCATTCGGTATCGGAAGACCTGATCCTCGACGGATCGGTGACCATGCCCTTTAAATGGGGCTTTGACCAGATGCTGACCGTGGGTGCGCAGTGGCAGCGCCAGGAGCTGGACAACCCGAACTCGGTGGGCTCGGTCGCCAATGAGGCAGGCGTGATCGGCCTCAGCTACAAGCAGGCCAAGTCGCAGGCCCTGTTTGTCGAAGACCAGATCTTTCTGCGCGACAACCTGACCCTGACCCTGGGCCTGCGCGGTGACCGCCATGACGACTACGGCTCGCACATCAGCCCGCGCGCCTACCTGGTCTACCATCCCACCGCTGCCTGGACCTTGCGTGGCGGCTACTCGGAAGGCTTCCGCGCGCCCAACCTGCGCCAGTCCAACGAGAACTTTGTGAGCCAGTCGCAAGGCGCGGGCTGCGGCTTTGCCGGCTACACCGGTGGCGGTTGCAGCATCCGGGGCAATTCCGACCTCAAGCCCGAGACCTCGCAGAACTGGGAGCTGGGCGCCGCCTGGGAGCATGAGGGCTGGCAAGCGGGCCTGACCTTCTTCAACACCGACTTCAAGGACAAGATCGATTCGCAAGGCATTGGCTACCTGCCGGGCGGCAGCAACTACTGGGCCCAGTATGTGAACATCGACGCGGCCATCACGCGCGGGCTTGAAGCCAATCTGCGCGTGCCGCTGAGCCGCAGCATCACCTGGAACAACAGCCTGACCCATATGCTCAAGGCCGAGAACAAGACCACCGGCGTGGCGCTGACCACCGTCTCCAAGTGGAGCGGCTCCTCGGTGCTGGATTGGCAGGTCAACTCCGCCCTGGGCCTGAGCCTGGGCGCCGAGCTGGTGGGCAAGCAGATGGGCCTGGCCCAGCGCCTGGCCGACAACTCCAACTTTGGCGAGCAGCGCATCCAGAACAGCTATGTGCTCTACGACCTGGCTGCCAACTACCGCATCAACAAGGCGCTGCGCATCAACGCCGGCGTGAAGAACCTGTTTGACCGCAATGCCAGCGGCAACCGCGATGTCGGCAACAATTTCTACCTGCCCGGCCGCCGCTTCTTTGCCACCTTGAAGGCCAGCTTCTAAGCGAATTTAACGCCCTGAAGGCAAAGGCGCTGAGATCCTGTCTCAGCGCCTTTTTCTAGGCATGCTCTGTCAGGGCCGGGCCGCTGCAAAGCCATGGCGCTTGGCCATCAGCACGACCGCCAGGCTCAGCAGCATCAGCAGCAGCACCACTGGCGAGAAAGCCGCCACGCCCCACTGCGCCAGCAATACGCCGCCGGCCATGCCGCCCCCGGCAATGGCCAGGTTCCATGAGGTCACCAGCATCGACTGCGCCACATCGGCCGCCGGCCCCGCGCTCTTGGCCAAGGCCGTCTGCAGCAACGGCGGCAGCCCGCCAAAACCCAGGCCCCAAACGGCCACAGCCAGATAGACGGCAGCGGGCAGCTGCATCGCCAAAGCCAGCAACACGGCGCCCAACAGAAACAGGGCCGTGCTCGCCACGCTCAGCGCACGCAGATGGCGGTCGATTAGCAGGCCGGTGATCCAGATGCTGAGCACCGACATCAGCCCAAACACCAGCAGCACCCGGTCGATCTGCGCGCCCAGATCGGCAGGCGCCAGCAGAGGCGCTATATAGGTGTAGAGCAGGTTGTGCGCCAGCACATAAGCCAGCACCACCAGCAGCACCGGCCGCACCCCAGGCAGGCGGAAGACCTGGCCCAACCCAAAAGCCTGGCCCGCAGGCTGGCCGGCAAAATCGGGCAGGCGCAGTTGCACCCAGGCCATCAGCAGCAGCGCCAGCACGCTCATGCTGGCAAAGCACAGGCGCCAGCCCAGGTGCTGGCCCATCCAGGTGCCCAGCGGCAGGCCCAGCGAAAGCGCCAGCGGCGCACCCAGCATCGCAATCGCAATGGCGCGTCCGCTTTGGTGCGGCGCCACCATGCGCGTGGCATAGCCCGCCAGCAACGCCCAAAGCAGGCCTGCCGCCACCCCGGCCACAAAGCGCGCCAGCAACGTGAGCGCATAGCTGCCCGACACCGTGGTGACGCTGTTGGCCAGCACAAAACCCGCCAATGCCGCCAGCAGCAAGGGCTTGCGGCGCATGCGCTGGGTGGCCGCCGTCAGCGGAATCGCGGCCACCAAGGAGCCGATCGCATACAGGCTGACCAGCTGGCCGGCCATGGCCTGCGACACCCCCAGACCGGCGCTGATCTGCGGCAGCAATCCGGCCGGCAAGGCTTCCGTCAGGATGGTGACAAAGCCCGCCAGCGCCAGCGCCAGCAGCGATGCCAGCGGCAGGCCGCCGCTTTGGGGGGTGCAGCTGGGTTCAAGACAGCGAGATGGGTGAGAGGAAAGCGAAGAAGAATCTGCCATCGCGCTAAGCGAAAGTCCTGTACAAACCCGCGCAGGCCAAGGGCCGCTGCCGGGTGAAAAGCATCAGCCGCCATGGTGCAGCGATTGCGGAACCAAGACAATCAGGCCGATATTCTGAACATATCGGACGAAAATGTCCGCAATCCGGCAGCCTCCAGCAGCTACCGCGGACATGCAGGCGGCTGATGTATGCCGCTCCCTCCGTCCCCGCTGGCTATACTGCCCGCTGCGCCCCAGCGCCCCCATAACCACAGCTTGAAAGGCCAACCATGGGCCCCCGCGAACAGCTCCAGCACGACGGCTATCTGCTGCTGCGCCAGGCCATTCCGGCCGACTGGCTGCCCGGTCTGCGCGAGGCCTTTGATGCGGGCATCACCAGCCGATGGCCGGTGCCCCGGGGCTGGGATTGGCGCCATGCGCTGGTGGAGGACAACGCCCAGATGCTGGCGGTGTGCCGGCTGCTCAACTGCTGGCCGCTGCGGGCGTGCTGATCGGTGAGCGCTTTTTTCTGTCGCAAGTGGAAGGGCGCGAGCCCGTGGGCGGCGGCGGCTACCAGCGCCTGCACCGTGACCTGTCCAAACAGCGGCCCGGCGATACCGTCGGCGCACTGGCGTTTTTGGATGACTTTGGGCCTGAGAACGGCGCCACGCGCCTGGTCCCCGCCAGCCACCGCCCCAGTGCACAAGAGGCTGCGCGCAGCGAGCATGATGAATCGCTGGCCATTCAGATCTCTGGCCAGGCCGGCGACATTCTGGTGTTTGATGTCGACTTGCTGCATGCCGCCAGCCTCAACCCCAGCGGCGCACACCGCCGCAGCCTGCTGATCAACTATGCCGCCGAGGTGCTGTATGACGCGCTCCAGCAAACGGCAGCGCTGCGCCAGGTGCGCATGGATACCAGCGCCCGCTTTGAGCCCGGCGATTTTGTTCTGGCAACTGCCTGATGCCAGCTTGATGCCCGCTGGATGCCCGGCGGGACCCAAACAGCGCCAGCAGCGTTACAGTGGCGCGCCGCCTGTGCTGCCCGGCTCGCCTTCTGCATCTTTCGCATCTTTGGCAATGTGCGGCGCATGCCAGCCCATCTTTTGCGAGATCGCCGCACTGGCGGTTTTCAGCAAGCTGCGGTAGTAGTGCGGCGTGTCCGCGCCGCAGCGCATGATCGGGAAGGACACCGACAGCGCGGCAATCACGTGGCCAAAGCGGTCAAACACAGGCACCGCGATACAGCGCAGACCGGGTTCGGCCTCTTCATCGTCCTCGGCCACCTCCTGGGCACGCACGCGGGGCAGGATGTCCATCACGGCATCGACGGAGCTCAAGGTACGGGGCGTGAACAGCTTGAGCGGCTGTGACGACAGCAGGCTGTGCGCCTGCTCGGCAGGCATGAAGGCCAGCAGCACCTTGCCAATGGCGGTGCTGTGCAAGGGCTTGCGCCGGCCAATGCGCGACTGCATGCGCAGCCCAAAATCCGATTCGATCTTGTGGATGTAGATGATCGCGTCCTCATCGAGCGCACCCAGGTGGATGGTCTCGCGGGTCAGCGCGCCCAGGCGGCGCATTTCCTCGTCGGCCTCGCGCACGAGGTCGGTGTTCTCCAGCGCCTTGCCGCCCAGCTCAAACAGCCGCAAGGTGGCGCGGTACAGCTCCGATTCGCCATCCTGCGCCACATAGCCCAGGGCCTTGAGGGTTTGCAGCAGGCGGTGCACCGATGACTTGGACAGCGACAGCTGCTGGGCCAGCGCGGTCACGCTGACATCACGCTGGTTGCCCAGGCATTCCAGAATGGCAAAGGCTTTTTCCACCGCGGCGACGGTGTCGGTCTTGTCCAGGGCTGCGGGGCTCTCGCTCATCGGTCCGTCCTTCTGTGTTGGGCTGTGGTGGATGGCCTTGATTATCGGGCCAGCCAGCCGCCATCGACAGCCAAGGTATGGCCATGCACATAATCGGCCGCGCTGGAGGCCAGAAATACCGCCGCGCCCCCCAGGTCCGCCGGCTGCCCCCAGCGCCCGGCGGGGATGCGCTGCAGGATCTCGCCCGCGCGGGCTGCGTCCTGGCGCAGCGCCTCGGTGTTGTTGGTCTCGATATAGCCGGGCGCAATCGCATTCACATTGATGCCCTTGGCGGCCCATTCATTGGCCATCAGGCGCGTAAGGCCCAGCACGCCGCTCTTGGCTGCCGTATAGGAAGGCACCCGCACCCCTCCCTGGAACGACAGCAGCGATGCGATATGGATGATCTTGCCGCCGCGCCACTGCGCACCCTGCCGCGCGGCGCAGTTCAGCATATGGCGCGCCACGGCCTGCGACAGAAAGAACAGGCTCTTGAGGTTGGTGTTCATCACCGCATCCCAGTCCTCTTCGCTGAAGTCCAGCGCATCGGCACGGCGAATGATGCCGGCATTGTTCACCAGGATATCGACCTGGCCTGCCGCTGCCAGCACCTGGGCCAGGACATCGGCCATCGCCTCCGTGCGCGACAGGTCGGCCTGAACCGGCACAAACCGGCGCCCAAGCGCCTGCACCTGCGCGGCCGTCTGGCTGGCATCGTTGCGGTTGAGCCCGACGATATCCGCCCCCGCCTGCGCCAGCGCCACCGCAATGCCCGCGCCAATGCCGGTATTGCAGCCGGTCACCAGCGCCACCCTTCCCTGCAGATCAAACGGATGACGGGGGATGGACGGGGCCAGGGCGGGCGCATGGGAGATGGAGGAATGGGACATGGACTGTGGGAGGGGCGGGATCAAAAACAGCCAGCCCTGGGACCGGCCAGCCAAGACATATGGCAACTATTGGAACACACAATTCATTTTTCAGAACAATGTTCCGTAAATTTTTATGAACGGAATTGCACAAAGGGTTTACCAGCTATTTTCCAGTTTTAAATTTATGGAACACTGTCCCGGTTGCTTCGGTAGTCATCGGACAACACCTCTACAAGCGATAACAAATTCACCACCAAAGTGTGAGGAGCGAGACATGGAAATCCAGAAAACCATTGAGCGTGTGCCCGGCGGGCTCATGCTGATTCCGCTGCTGCTGGGCGCCTGCGTGCACACCTTTGCACCGGATGCCGGCAAGTACTTCGGCTCATTCACGAACGGGCTAATGACCGGCACCGTGCCTATTCTGGCGGTCTGGTTTTTTTGCATGGGGGCGACGATCAACCTCAAGGCGACAGGCGTGGTGCTGAAAAAATCCGGCACCCTGGTCGTCACGAAGATCCTGGTGGCCTGGATCGTGGCCATGGTGGCCACGCGCTTCTTGCCGCCAGGCGGCATCCAGACGGGGCTGTTCACCGGCCTATCGGTGCTGGCCCTGGTCACCGCAATGGACATGACCAATGGCGGCCTGTATGCCGCACTGATGCAGCAGTACGGCACGCAAGAGGAGGCAGGCGCCTTTGTGCTCACCTCCATCGAGTCGGGCCCGCTGGTCAGCATGCTGATCCTGGGCGCCACCGGCGTGGCGGTGTTTGAGCCGCGCTTGTTTGCCGGCGCCGTGCTGCCGTTTCTGATCGGCTTTGCACTGGGCAACCTGGATGCGAACCTGCGTGAGTTCTTTGGCCGCTGCGTGCACCCGCTGATCCCCTTCTTCGGCTTTGCGCTGGGCTGCTCGATCGACCTGGGCGTCATCGCCAAGAGCGGCTTTACCGGCGTCTTTGTGGGGGTGGCGGTCATCATCGTCACTGGCATTCCGCTGATCCTGGCGGACAAGTTCATCGGCGGCGGCAATGGCACGGCCGGACTGGCTGCCTCATCCACGGCCGGTGCGGCTGTCGCCAATCCGCAAATCATCGGCACCATGGTGCCCGAGCTCAAGTCCATGGCCGATTCGGCCACGGCGATCACCGCCACCGCCTGCCTGCTGACCGCGATCCTGGTGCCCATCCTCACGGCCATGTGGGCGCGCAAGCATGGCCGCCGCCAACAGGTATCCGCTACCGCACCTAGCCCGGTAACCAGCGCGGCTGGCAGCCCGCCCAAGCTGGCCCAGGACGGCCACTTCTAAACCCGCAGCGCTTTCATCCCCTGCCCTGCTGCGCTGACCTGCGGCGCAGCCGGGCCTTTTGATAGTTTTGACAGGACTGACTCCATGACCCATTCTTCCGTCTCCCCCGGCCGCCTGGCAGGCAAGGTGGCCCTGGTGACCGCAGCGGCGCAAGGCATTGGCCGCGCCAGCGCCGAACGGCTGGCAGCCGAAGGCGCCCGCGTGATTGCCACCGACTTGCACATCGGCCCGCTCGCAGGCTCCGGCCTGGATGCGCGCCAGATCGATGTGCGCGACAGCGCCCAGATCCAGACCCTGGCCGAGGTGCTCGGGCCCATCGACATCCTCTTCAACTGCGCAGGCTTTGTGCATGCCGGCAGCGTGCTCGAATGCAGCGAGGAGGACTGGGACTTTGCCTTTGACCTGAATGTCAAAGCCATGTACCGCAGCATCCGCGCCTTTTTGCCGGGCATGCTGCAGCGGGGCCAGGGCAGCATCATCAATATGTCGTCGGCCGCCTCCAGCATCAAGGGCGTGCCCAACCGCTTTGCCTACAGCGCCTCCAAGGCAGCGGTCATCGGCATGACCAAGTCCATCGCCGCCGATTACTGCACCCGGGGCGTGCGCTGCAATGCCATCTGTCCGGGCACGGTCGATTCGCCGTCGCTGGCCCAGCGCATCGCCACCCAGGCGGCGCACGATGGGCTTTCCGTTGACGCCGTGCGCGCCGCCTTTGTGGCCCGCCAACCGATGGGCCGCGTCGGCAAGCCCGAGGAGATTGCGGCACTGGTCGCCTATCTGGCATCGGACGAGGCAGCGTTCACCACGGGCCAGGCCCATGTGATTGATGGCGGCTGGTCCAACTGAGTCCGCCACCCCACCTCGATTTTTCGCTGCGCGACAGCCCCCTGGCTGGCAGGCCCCTAGACTGGCGCCTGCTCGCTATTGATTCTTTGGAGATGACATGAAATTACTGCGTTATGGCCCGGTGGGCCAGGAAAAGCCCGGCCTGCTCGACAGCAGCAACACCTTGCGCGACCTCTCTGGCGTGCTCAGCGATATCGAAGGCGCGCAGCTGGGCGATGCCGCCCTCGCCCGCCTGCGCGCGATCGACCCCAGCACCCTGCCAGCCGTGCCGGGCCAGCCCCGCATCGGCCCTTGCGTGGCGCGCGTGGGCAAGTTCATCTGCATCGGCCTCAACTATGCCGACCATGCCGCTGAATCGGGCGCCGCCATTCCCACCGAGCCGGTGATCTTCAACAAATGGACCAGCGCCATCTGCGGCCCCAACGATGCGGTCGAGATTCCCCGTGGATCCACCAAGACCGACTGGGAGGTCGAGCTGGGCGTCGTCATCGGTAAAGCGGCCAAGTACATCACCGAAGCCCAGGCGCTGGAGCATGTGGCCGGCTACTGCGTGGTCAATGATGTGTCCGAGCGCGAATGGCAGATCGAACGCGGTGGCACCTGGGACAAGGGCAAGGGCTTTGACACCTTTGGCCCCATCGGCCCCTGGCTGGTGACGCGCGATGAAGTGCCGGACCCACAAAACCTGTCCATGTGGCTGGAGGTGGATGGCAAGCGCTTCCAGAACGGCAACACCAAGACGATGATCTTCACGGTCGCACAGATCGTCGCCTATGTCAGCCAGTGCATGAGCCTGCAGCCGGGCGACATCATCTCGACCGGCACGCCCCCCGGCGTGGGCCTGGGCATCAAGCCCCAGCCCGTCTACCTGAAGGCCGGGCAGACCATGCGCCTGGGTATTGAGGGCTTGGGTGAGCAGCAGCAAACCACCGTCAACGCCTGATGACGCATAGCACCCGGCGCCAGCGCGGCAACGGGTGCTTACAGATGGAAAAATCATAGCACCCATCGCCATAGATTCCCACCATCAAAACAGCCGCAACAGCTGATGTACAAAGCAACCATTGCTCATCTTTTGATACAGGATTTTCCGCTAAGCTGCCAGCATCGTTCACCCTCCCAACCCCTGCCATGAACCGTTTGTTGACCCCTTTGCTCACTGCGTTGGCGCTCTCGTGCCTGGCGGATGCCAGCTGGGCCCATGGCGGCGGCCACCGCCACCACCACCGCAAGGAACACAAGGAACAGTTCTGGGACGGCAACTGCCAGGTGGAGCGCAAGTGGAAGCGCAATGGCGAATACAAGGAAAAGCGCCGCTGCCACGACCGCCCGGCGGCCTACTACGCGCCGCAGCCGGCCTACGCTGCCCCGGTGCTGGTGGCGCCCCGCACCCCCGATGCGATTGTCATCAGCCCGCAGATCGTCATCCGCCCCTGATCCGCACGCTATTTTTTTATCCGGCATTGCGGGCTGTCAGACACCTGTTTGACAGCCCGCTGCCTTTGCAGCCCCTGCCACCGACTCAGTGGGCTGCGGCTTGGCCCACAATCGGGCCATGTCCTCCTCCCTCCTCCCCATGGCTCCCTCCGGCTCCATCACCTTGGTGCAAGGCATCGAAGTGGGCCACTTTACAGACACACGCCGCCCCACCGGCTGTACGGCCATCCTGGCCAAGGCAGGCGCGGTAGGCGGCGTTGACGTGCGCGGTGCCGCACCCGGCACACGCGAAACCGACTTGCTCCACCCCACCAACCTGGTCGAGCGCGTGCACGGCATCATGCTGGCGGGCGGTAGCGCCTGGGGCCTGGATGCGGCCAGCGGCGCGATGCGCTGGCTGGAAGAGCAAGGCGTAGGCCTCGATATCTCCGTGGGCCGCATTCCACTGGTGCCCGCCGCCGTGCTGTTTGATGTGCTGGTAGGCGATATGCGCATCCGCCCCGATGCCCAGGCGGGCTACGCGGCCTGCCAGGCCGCCAGCAGCGGCATGCCCGCGCAAGGCAATGTAGGTGCGGGGGCCGGCGCAGCGGTGGGCAAGATCTTTGGCATCCACCGGGCAATGAAGGGCGGCATCGGCACCGCGTCGGTCACCGTCGATGGCGTCACTGTGGGCGCCATCATTGCCTGCAATGCACTGGGCGATGTGCTGCACCCGGACACCGCCCAGGTGGTGGCCGGCGCGCGCACCAGCGATGGCATGGGGCTCATCGACACACGCCGCGCGCTGCTGCGCGGCGAGCCCCCGCAACCGCTGCTGGCTGGCACCAACACCACGATTGGCGTGATTGCCACCGACGCAACCCTCACCAAGGCCCAGGCCAACCGCCTGGCGACCGTGGGCCACGACGGCCTGGCCCGCGCCATCAACCCGGTGCACACCATGTCGGACGGCGACACCTTGTTCTGCCTCGGCACGGGAGCCGCCGGGCGCAGCCCCGGCATGATGGTGCTGGCCACGATGGCCGCCGAGGCCGTCGCCCAGGCCACCCTGCAGGCGGTGCTGCATGCCAATCGTTTACAAATCGATGCCGGAGAAAACCACAAGGCCTTGCACCTGCCCAGCGCGGCTGATTTACAGTAGGCGCCATTCCAACAGCGCTGCGCCGGCAGCCCGCCAACCACCATGGGTGACCGCTCCACGTCCATGCGCCAAAAAGCCTACGGGCTGCGCCAAACCCTGATCACCCTGGTGCTCAACATCCGCGATGCGCTGGTCTCCGGCGGCCCGCTGGTGATCCTGGCCGTGGCCTTGATCATCGGGGCCTACTGGTGGCTCAAGCCCAACCCGCCCTCGCAGGTCAAGCTGGCCACCGGCCCGGCCCAAAGCGCTTATGCCAGTTTTGGCGAGCAGTACCGCACGCAGCTGGCCAGGAACAAGATCCGCGTCGAACTGGTCGGCAGCGAAGGCTCCTTCGACAACCTGCAGCTACTGCGCGAGGGCAAGGTCGATCTGGCCTTTGTGCAAGGCGGTACCGCCGAGCTGACCGAGGACGACCTCGACAGCCTCACGTCGCTGGGCGCGTTGTTTGTCGAACCCGTCTGGCTGTTCTACCGCACCGACTCGGCCCAGCGCCTGACCAAGCGCCCCCACCTGAACAGCCTCACCCAGCTTGCCGGTTGGCGCATCAATGTCGGCACCGCCGGCAGCGGCGTGCCCAATCTGTTCAACCAATTGCTGGAGGCCAACCACCTGAGTCTGGCCCAGCTGCGCGTATCACACCTGGCAGAAACGCCGGCGACCGTGGAGTTTCTGGCGGGCAAGCTTGACGCGCTGGTACTGGTCTCTGCGCCCGAATCGCCGATGGTGCAAATGCTGCTGAAGACCCCTGGCGTGCAGCTGATGGATTTTCCGCAGAACGAGGCCTACGGCCGCAAGTTCAGGTTCCTGAGCCCTGTCACCTTGCCGCGCGGCATTGTCGACCTCGCCGCCAATGTGCCGCCGCAAAACGTGCACCTGCTGGCCTCCACCACCTCGCTGCTGGCCCGCGATGACACCCACCCCGCCATCAAGCAGCTCTTCGCCCAGGCCTCGCAGGGCATCCACAGCCAGGCGGGCTGGTTCAACCGGGCGCGTGACTTTCCCAACACCCGCAGCAGCGAACTGGCCGTCGCCCCCGAAGGCGTACGCGCCATCAACGAGCCCGCCCCGCTGCTGCAGCGCTACCTGCCCTTCTGGCTCGCCAACCTGGTCGAGCGCATGTGGCTGGTGCTAGGTGTCTTGCTGGCCTTCATGCTGCCGCTGTCACGGGTCGTGCCCCCCCTCTACCAGTTCCGCGTGCGCTCACGCGTCTTCAAGTGGTATGGCCAGCTGCGCGCCATCGAGCACGAGATGGAGCAACCCAATCCCGACCGCGCAAGCATCCAGGCTGAGTTGCTGGAGTTGAGCCGCAAGGTCGAGAAGATCACCGTGCCGCTGTCGTATGCGGATGAGTTGTATGCGCTGCGTAGCCATATTCATTGGGTGTTGCAAAAGTTGGAGCAGCAGGGGCACGGAGATGGCGCAGCCCACGCGAACAATGCAGAAAATTCCGACCACCTGGCTAATTCACATGCATAGAACTATCGCCGCCATCGCCCTTAGCCTTGCCCTGCTCACCGCCCATCCTGCTGCCAATGCATCTAAGCCTTTCGCCCCAACGGAAAGCCAATGCGCTGCCATCTTTAAAGCAGCAGGAGATAAATACGCAGGCATGTGGCGGGGAGAAGATAGCAAATTGGTGCTGGGATTGACATCATCGGTAGAGCTGGATCGGGAGATTCAGCAAATGCTGCATATTGTTTATGTCCAATACAGCATGGCGGAGCTGCAGAGGCTTCACAAGCAAATTGTTCTTAAGAAATTTAATAACAACCAATACATTACCGGTTCGCACATTGACTACAAAATGAACCGCATTGTTATCACCGCCCAAAAAGAGAATTTATCAAAAGCAATGAGTCTTTTTGAGGACCAAGGCATTGATGTAAAAATGGTGCATTTTAAAGCTCAACATACCACTGTGACGTTTATGCCTCTTATGGATGAAGGCAGCTGTAAAGGTCCAAGCCACTGACAAAGCCAAGGTACTGCCAACTATTTAAGTATGCAGACTAGTCAACGAGCACAGGGCGGTCATCCCATTTGATGGCTTAGTATTGAATACTCACTTATTTCTCGAGATTTCAAGCCTCAATTTCCCTAGAATATCACGCACTGCATCACCCTCCTTGTCATATCCAACTACGCAGCGCACATTTGCTTCACCAGGAATCGCTGCATTGACCAAAAACGATGCTACGTCTTCGGCAGACTCATCGTTGTGAACAGCAGTAGGCGTACCACAATACCCAAAATCACAATCATCAATTGCGAAATCTAAAGCGTCATGCACGTCCTCCGCTGCATGACCTATGATCATAAAGTATTGACATCCTGCGAGGATTAGGGTTCGCACCAAAGCTTTGAAATCCATGGCTGGAGATATAGCATCAATGACCAGCAAACTTACTGTAGGGTGCGGGGTCAACTCAATCGATTCGCTCGATTGCAAATTGATTATTTGCAAGTTAAATGTAGACCTCATATTTCAACACCACCATCCTAATCAATACATCTAATGACGTCACGCACACCGCAATAAATACTTCCATCCTATCTTCCTACTATCCTGCGCATATATTATTGCATTTTCTTAAATGTGTTAGCCAGGCGCCTTTCACTCATGCACGCATCTAGAGCCCGATGAAACATTTGAACTGCAAAGGCACGCATCTGCAATGAGATATCTATAAAATTTGGATCGACGCTATCGAATCCGGTCATGCATACACAATCAATCGACCATCTAACTGCTCAAGCTCGAAAGTGGAACCAACCAAACTACCTTCCCCAGTGACTTTAGCAGCAACCCCAGAAGCAAGTAATACCTCTTCCGCCCAAGGCTCTAATACCAATAACACAGCACTGGAAGAAGAGTTTGTATAAACAAAATTACAAACGTATGTCATTTTTACAAAGTCAATTAATTTTTAAATATGATCAATATAATTTAATGCAATCAGATCATTTGACGTAAAAAATCCAACCCAAGCAATTCAGCAAATCTTCCCAGGTATTCACAATCAACCCACCTCTAATTGCTTAACATATCCTTAAGTTAATATTTGGTCTCCATTGGCATCACGCCCCTAGACACTCAATCAAATTAAGAGTCTTACGACTAATAAGCCTCCCTTTCCACAAACAAATAGCAATTACCGCTTCTAATGCCGAGCCATATTCGGCAAAATAAACAAATCTTTGTATTACACCTAATTCAGCATCGAGAAATATCGCTTTAGCCTCAGCCATTAATTGAAATAAAAGATTTTCAACGTTTCCAAAAACTAGCAATTTATCGCGTCAGGTACAAATTTTCGCATTTATTTTCTTTAGTTAACACGGATATTACAGCAGGTTCCAGCCCTAGTACATGAAGGCGACATTACCACCAGAACTTCGTGGTAAACATACCCAACGGGGCCCAGCGCGTCCTGTCGACCCTCGCTTATTGTAAACGCTACGGATATTCTATCGGCATTCATAGAATCTATGAGACTCGAGATATTTTGCATTCTTTTTCTAGAGACCTCAGCTAATTTTCTATTACCCTTGGGATACATTGAAACAATGTCAATTCCGTCATAGCGTCTGAGATCTCTTTGGTGTGCAAACCATGGGACAAAAGCCACAGCTTCTTCTTTACCTAAAGTAGGCTGATCACCATCGAATTTCACCTCATGCTGCAGCCCAGTCAATGAGCAGGCATATGCAGAACTTGACACCCCAAAAATAAATAACAATGCAAATGCCGCATTCCTTCGCAAATAAGTTAAATTAAACATCAATAGCGCTCCTGTCGCGGATTGGTCCCGATAATGTATGCCGCAAGACTATCTGCGTTAAATCGAATGCCAGGATCTTCAACGTATTTAATAGATCTAAAAGTACTATAGAAATTATCATTTGAGCCAAACACATCTTTAAAATGGGTGACTTCATGCACCAGCGTCAAAAGTTGACTATCTCCATCTCCGATCTCTCCGTTGTATGGATTTCTTTTATCTCTGCTCAGACCACAAAATTTTGGAGCGATCATGATTCTCTTGTTAGTGACATCCACTGGACAAACCGATGCTGCTGCCTCAGGATCAACGACCGATCCGTGGCATGAACCCATGCTTGATATTCTCCTCTGAATACTGAACGAAATCTTTCGCCCTGAGCGCTCGTAAGCTTACAATGGTTGCGGCAATACCCTTAAGCAAAAAATCTCTAAGCTCTTCGCTTGAAGAGTTTAACCAAATCCACGTACGCTTTTTTGCCGCGGCATTCCAGCGTTGAAGCTCTGCCTGCCTTTGCTCCGCAAGGACAATTGCATCTTTGCAAAGAGCCATCACTAGCACTGAAAATTCTGCTTCACCCAGCTCTTCGCACATTAATCCAGCAGCAATATCTGAATTTGTTACTTTGTTAGCTAACGGCGTTGAAAAATATGGAGCCCCCACTGCACCATCAAAGCCATGACTAGGAGCTTGATGAACGCGATTGTGGAAGAATTTACTAATGAACGGCCCATCGTGGTTATTGCTATGCTCACGCACGCCGAGCGGCCCTGGGATTTTAAAGTACACCAATTTTCCATCCTCTCAAAATTAAGCAGCTGTGAATTTTTGCAGACCTTGGCGCCAAGCGCATTTCCGTCCAAAATCAGCAAACGCTAAAAGTCTAATTTATTCATGAATTCCGACAATTTGAGATAATCATTGCTCTGCTAAATATTTCTATCCAAACAATCTGCTTCACAAAAAATTGCAAGATTTTGGGCAGCTTCGGAGATCCGCTAAGAAGACGAGCACCCATCTCTATCCAATCTTGCGGTGAGAGAACCTTGAAATTGCGCGTGGTACGTCGGCTAGATGCACGTTATTGAGCTACTTGGCTTCAACTTGCTCTGCCATACAAACCTTCTGCTTTTCTAGAACTAGCAACCTTCAAAGCTTGGGATACCTCTCCCACTTGGTTTCCAAAAGCAACGGTCACTGCCATCTGGAGCGTTCGTCACTCAATCCTGAACGAGCAGCCTTCGCCATGCGCGCACCCAGACCGTTTTCCCTAGTTTTGCCAGCTAGCGACGATTCCAGTCGCCCCCAAACAACGTCCCATCTCTCCCATCCCAACCCCTAGGGAGAACCCGCACTGTTCTTGACTTACAGCAAGCTCTGTTCACACTCTAGGCAACACAATCGGCTCAAGCGTTTGGCAAAGCGGGCTCAAAACGCCAGGCAGCAGCCAGAACTGAAGGCTCTGGGGTTTACGGCAATTTCTGCATTCACTATGTTTTCAGGGCGTTGAATGCTCCTAATTTCACAGCAACTGACGCCTGAGCACGGGCCGTCAAGTCCAGCGCCTTCGATCAACGTAGTTCCTATCAGGTATTCGATAAATTGAATTAATGAGTATCTTGGATATACAATACTTTCAAGAATTCCTGAAAACTGAAAACTCATCCATGCCATCCACCCGCGCTACCCCCTCCACCAGCAGCCCTGCTGTGGCAATGCGCCCCTCTGCGCAGGGAGCGTGGTGGCAGGTGCTCGCGGCCTTGCTGTGGTTGCCGCAAGCGGCGGTGATTGCCTGGGGGATTGAGGCAATTCACCAGCAAGCGGACTGGTCGGCATTGGCCAAGGCTTGCGCCGTGTTCGTGGCGCTGGGTTTGCTGCGGGCCTTGGTCGATGGCTATGGCTTGCGCCGGGCGTTTGCAGCGGCGCGCGCCCACACGCAGCAGCTGCGGCTGCAGGCGCTGCAGGCATTGGCGCTGCATTCGCCCTTGCACCCGCACCGCCCATCGGCCGGGCTGGCGGCCAGTGTGCTCAACGAGCAGGCTGACCACATCACGCCCTACTTTGCCCGTTACACCACGGCGCGCACCAAGGTCATGGTGGTGCCGCTGGTCATCCTGGTCTGTGTCTTCAGCCTGTCCTGGGTGGCGGGGCTGGTGCTGCTGGTGGCAGCGCCGTTGATTCCGATCTTTATGGCGCTGGTGGGCTGGCGGGCCGAGGCGGCCAGCAAGAAGCATTTGCAGGATGTTGGCAACCTGAACCAGTTCTTGCTCGATCGCCTGCAGGGTCTCGCCAGTATTCGCGGGCTGGGCGCCGTGGCCCAGGTGGCGCAACAGCTGACCAGTGCGGCAGAGCAGCTGCGCGCCAACACCATGGCAGTGCTCAAGATTGCGTTCCTGTCTTCTGCGGTGCTGGAGCTGTTCTCTGCGCTGGGCGTGGCACTGGTGGCGGTCTATGTCGGCTTTCATTTGCTGGGCCAGATCCCGTTTGGCAGCTGGGGCGGTACCTTGGGTCTCGCCCAGGCCATGTTCGTGCTGCTGCTGGCCCCCGCGTTTTTTGAGCCGCTGCGCGAGCTGTCTGCGGTATGGCATGACAAGGCCGCCGGTGTCGCTGCGCTGGACGCGCTGCAAGCGCTGCAGCAGCCTGGCCCGCAGCTGGTGGGTACTGGCAATGGGCAACCAGACAGCGCCGCCAGCGCCCCCAAGACAACGGCTGCCGCGCTGACGATGCAGGACATCAGCTTTCAATACAGCGCCCAGAGCCCGCTGGTGGTCGATGCCTTCAGCGCGGAGATTGCCGCGGGTGAGCGCGTTGCGCTGTGGGGAGAAAGCGGCAGCGGCAAATCCACCGTGATGGCGCTGATCGCGGGCCTGGCTGCCCCCAGCGCCGGCAGTATCCACATCGATGGCGCCCCCTTGGATGCAGCCCATGCCGACCGGCTGCGCAGCGGCATCGCCTGGGTCGCGCAAAAGCCCCATGTGCTGGCTGCCTGCCTGATGGACAACATTCGCCTGGGCCGCGATATCGACGGCGCCGCGCTGCAGCAAGCGGTGCAGCGCGCGGCGCTCGGCCCCGTGCTGGCCTTGCGCGGCAATGCGGTGGTGGGCGATGGCGGCCTGGGCCTGTCGGGTGGCGAGGCCTTGCGCCTGACCCTGGCACGCGCTGCCGCCACGCCTGGCTGTCGTCTGGTGCTGGCCGATGAACCGACGGCCCACCTGGATGCCGAGACCGCGCAGTTTGTGCGCCAGGGCCTGCTGGCGTTGGCTGCACGCGGCGCGACTCTGGTCGTGGCCACCCATGATCCGCTGCTGGCCGCCTGCATGGACCGGGTGCTGTCGCTCGATGGCAGCCAGCCACCCATTGCCACCGGCCTGCCCGCCGCCACGAGGAGCATCGCATGATGGCCTGGAACGCGCTGCGCCCCATTGTTCAACTGTTTGCGCAATCGCCCTACCGCCGTCGCATGCTGCTGGGCAGTCTGCTCGCTGCCATCACCGTGTGCGCCGGCATGGCGCTGCTGGGTCTGTCGGGCTGGTTCCTCACGGCTGCCTATGTGGCGGGTCTTTCCGCCGCCACGGCCGTGGTGTTTGATGTATTCGCACCCGGCGCCGGTGTGCGCTTTTTCTCGATGCTGCGCACCGGCGCGCGCTACAGCGAGCGGGTGGTGACCCACGATGCCACCTTGCGCGTGCTGGCCGCCCTGCGGGTGCAGCTGTTCTCGCGCCTGGCCGCCGCTGATACCGCATTGGCGCTGCGCCAGCGCCCCGCCCGCCTGCTGCACCGCCTTACCGCCGACATCGATGCGCTCGACGCTGTCTACCTGCGTCTGCTGACCCCGGCCGTCGCGCTGCTGGTCAGTGCCTGCGTCACCGCGCTGGCGTTGACGGTCTTTTTGAACTGGCAAAGCGGCCTGCTCGTGGGCGCCATGGTGCTGGCCGGCGGCCTGGCCTGCGTGGCCTGGTGCGTGCGCTACGGTTTTATGACCGCGCTACGCCGCAGCTTTGCCGGCGAACAGCTGCGGGCCCAGGTGATTGATGCCGTGGGCGCGCAGACTGAGCTGGTGATGGCCGGCACCCTGCCCCGCCAGATGGCGCGCATCGCTGCGGCGGAGCGCCAGCAATGTGCGGCCGACATCCGTCTCAACCGGCTGGAATCGGGGGTCGCCATCGCGATGGCCATGCTGGGCCATCTGGCCACCGCAGCCGCCTTGCTCTGCGCCGCCTGGCTGGCCCAGAAGGGTGAAATTGGCGCGCCCATTGCCGCGCTGGCGACCTTGCTGCTGCTGGCAACGCTGGAGCCCCTCGTCCATATCCGCCGTGGCGCGATGGAAGCGGGCCGCACCCTACTCGCTGCGCGCCGCATTGCTCCGCTGCTCGATGACGCTGCCGGCACCCGCGCCGGCGAAGCCCAAGCACCTGCTACCGGCCTGGCCGTGGACATGCAAGCGGTCCGCCTGCAGCACCCGAGCAGCGCCAGCGCCTTGCTGCAGCAGGTCGATCTGCAGGTAGCCGATGGCGAATGGCTGGTGCTGGCGGGGCCCAGCGGCGCCGGTAAATCCAGCCTGATGGCGCTGATTGGGGGCGACCTGGCGCCCAGTGCCGGCCAGGTGCTGCGCGTGCCCTGTGCCAGCCTGCCCCAGCGCACAGAGCTGTTCCAGGCCAGCGTGGCCGCCAACCTGCGCCTGGGCCGCGCTGATGCCAGCGATGCGCAGCTGTGGGATGCGCTGCAAACGGCAGGGCTGGCGGACGTCATCCGCGCACTGCCCCAACAACTGAACACGCAGCTGGGCAGCCAGGGCGCAGGCCTGTCGGGGGGCGAATCACGCCGCCTGGCCCTCGCCCGCCTGCTGCTGCACCCCGCACCCTTGCGCTTGCTGGACGAGCCCACCGAAGGCCTGGACCGCCAGACCGCTACCCAGGTGATGGACGCGTTGGCGCAATGGCATGCCCAGCGTGCAGCCGGCGGCCGCAGCGCCATCGTGATGGCCAGCCATTTGCAGCGCGAGGCGCGCCACGCCGACCGCATTGTTTGGATCGCCCCCTTGCAAGGAGGATTGGCGCAAGCGCGCAAGGGCACGGCGGAGTTTGAAGCACTGCTGCAGCGATTGCGGCCTGGCTAGCCCCGCAGCCTGCGCAAGCCACGGATTTGTCAGTTTGGAACCCACGTAGTTTTTCTACCAGATCGAGCACTTACAACACGGAAGGACCAGTTCATGGATCTCGACATCGTCGGGCTATCAAGATTGCAGTTTGCACTCACAGCCTTGTACCACTTTCTCTTCGTACCCCTGACCCTGGGGCTGTCCATGCTGATCGCCATCATGGAGACGGTCTATGTGATGACGCGGCGCGTCATCTGGCGCCAGATGACCAAGTTCTGGGGTGTGCTCTTTGGCATCAACTTCGCCATCGGCGTGGCCACCGGCCTGGTGATGGAGTTCCAGTTCGGCATGAACTGGAGCTACTACAGCCACTATGTGGGCGATATCTTTGGCGCCCCGCTGGCCATCGAAGGGCTGATGGCCTTCTTCCTGGAGGCGACCTTTGTCGGTCTGTTCTTCTTCGGCTGGGACAAGCTCTCGCCGGTCAAGCACTTGATCGTCACCTGGCTCACCGCCCTGGGCACCAACCTGTCGGCGCTGTGGATTCTGATCGCCAACGGCTGGATGCAGAACCCCGTGGGTGCCGTCTTCAACCCGCAGACCATGCGCATGGAAGTCAATGACTTCGCGGCCGTGCTCACCAACCCGGTGGCGCAGGCCAAGTTTGTGCACACCGTCTCTGCCGGTTATGTCTGCGCGGCCATCTTTGTGCTGGGCGTGTCGGCCTGGTACCTGCTCAAGGGCCGCCATGTGGCGTTGGCCAAGCGGTCGATGACCGTGGCTGCCGCCTTTGGTCTGGCCGGTTCGCTGTCGGTGGTGGTGCTCGGTGACGAGTCCGGCTACCTGTCGGGCGAACACCAGAAGATGAAGCTCGCCGCGATCGAAGCGATGTGGGAGACCGAGCCTGCACCGGCCGCCTTCACTGCCATCGGCTTCCCCGACCAGGAAGCGCGCGAGACCCATTACGCCATCCACATCCCATGGGCCATGGGTCTGATCGGCACCCGCTCGCTGGATACCGAGCTGCAGGGCATCAACGACCTGGTCAAGCATGCCGAGGTGCTGATCCGCGACGGTATCAAGGCCTATGACGCACTGGAGAAGATCCGCGCAGCGGGCTCCACGACGACGATCTCGCCCGAGCTCAAGGAGCAGTTCGAGGCCAATGGCAAGTCGCTGGGCTATGCGCTGCTGCTCAAGCGCTATGTCGATGACCCACGCCAGGCCAGCGACGCGCAGATCGCCAAGGCGGCCTGGGACACGGTTCCGCAGGTGGCTCCGCTGTTCTGGACCTTCCGCATCATGGTCGCGCTGGGCATATTCTTCATCGTGCTGACCGCCGTGTTCTTCTACCTCGCGTCGCGCCACCAGCTGGAAAACCGCCGCTGGCTGCTGTGGGTGGCCGTCTGGTCGATCCCGCTGCCCTGGGTCGCCATTGAGTGCGGCTGGTTTGTGGCCGAGTTCGGCCGCCAGCCCTGGATCATCGAAGGCGTGCTGCCCACCGCTGTGGCCGCATCCAACCTGGGCGTGACCACCCTGCTGATCACCATTTTGGGCTTTGTGGCGCTGTACACGGTGCTGCTGATCATCGAGATGAAGCTGATGCTCAAGGCCATCCAGAAGGGCCCCGAGCTGGAGCCCGAGCAGCGTGATCCGCAGCCGCTGAGCTATGCCTCGATCGCCACGGCACAACCTACCTATTCGGGAAAGTAACACCATGATCTTGCATACACTTTTGAACTACGACACCCTGCGTGTCATCTGGTGGGTCCTGCTGGGCGTGCTGCTGATCGGCTTTGCCGTGATGGACGGCTTTGACCTGGGCACCGGCATGCTGCTGCCCTTCCTGGGCAAGAACGATCTGGAGCGCCGCGTCATCATCAACGCAGTGGGCCCCACCTGGGAAGGCAACCAGGTCTGGCTGGTGCTCGGCGGTGGCGCCATCTTTGCCGCCTGGCCGCAGCTGTATGCGGTGTCCTTCTCGGGCTTTTACCTGGCCATGTTCGTGATCCTGATCGGTCTGATCCTGCGCCCGGTCGCCTTCAAGTACCGCAGCAAGAACGAGTCTCCCGCCTGGCGCAGCCGTTGGGACTGGGCACTGTTTGCCGGCAGCTTCATCCCCGCGCTGATCTGCGGCGTGGCCATGGGCAATGTGCTGCAGGGCGTACCCTTCCGCCTGACGCCTGAGCTCTATATCCACTACGACGGCAGCTTCTTCGGCTTGCTCAACCCCTTCGCGATCCTGGCTGGCCTGATCTCGGTCACCATGCTGCTGATGCATGGCGCCGCCTGGCTGTGCATCAAGACCGAAGGTGCGATTGCCGCCCGGGCCCGCACCGTGGGCAGCATCTCGGCCGTCGTCACCGCCGTGCTGTTCGTGCTCGCAGGCATCGTGCTGTGGAAGTTTGTCGACGGCTACAGCATCACCTCGGTGCTGAACACCACCGGCCCGTCGAACCCGCTGTTCAAGACCGCAGCCCACGCCCCCGGCGCCTGGATGCAGAACTACCAGCAGCACCCCTGGACGATGGCTGCGCCCATTCTCGGCGTACTGGGTTGCCTGCTGGCGGCCGTGCTGATCCGCGCCCGCAAGGATGGTCTGGCGATGATCACCAGCGGTCTGGGCATTGCCGGCATCATCCTGACCGTGGGCGCCTCGATGTTCCCGATGATCCTGCCCTCGTCCGTGGATCCGCGCTTCAGCCTGACGGTCTGGGATTCCTCGTCCAGCCACATGACCTTGTTCATCATGCTGGTCTGCACGCTCATCTTCATGCCGCTGATCCTCGCCTATACCAGCTGGGTCTACTCCGTCCTCTGGGGCAAGGTCAATGCCAAGGACATCAACGACGGCAACGGCCACGCTTACTGAACGCCGCTGCACACAGAAAGGATTCGACTATGTGGTATTTCTCCTGGATACTCGGCCTGCCGCTGGCCGCCGCCTTTGCGGTGCTCAACGCCATGTGGTTTGAGATGACCGAAGACCAGAAGCTGCGCCAGCAGCTGCTGGATGACCCGGACTCGCAGCACTAAGCCGCTGCACAAAGCACAAAGGCCCAAACCTCGGTTTGGGCCTTTCGCTATGGGCTGACCACGGTCAGCTCTGGTTTTGCAGGTCTTCAGAGAACAAGCGCCAGTCCTTGCCCACCTTGCGCCAGTACTGGCGCAGCGACAAGGGCTGGGCCTGTTCGCGGCTCTTGAGCTTCAAGTTGGCGACACGGATCTCGCCCTTGTCGTCCTTCCAGCCGTAGGTGGAGATGTCCTGCAGCTCCACGTTGCGGCCCTTGAACAGCGCGGCCATGCGGTTCTGCCAGGCCTGGCCTTCGGGCGAGGCTGTCCATTGCGGCGAGGCCAGCTGCAAAGCGGCCTGGGGACCGTCCTGCATCCAGGCCTGGTGCCACTGCTGGAGCACGGCTTGGAAGGCCTCCGTATTCTGGCGTTGGGAGGCATCGCTTGGCGCCACCCACTGGAGCTGATCGCGGATCAGCACCGGTGTCAGCTTGTCCACCGTGCGCATCAGTGCGATCAAGTCGGGGTTGGCCAGCACCACGCAGCCATCGCTGGCCTGGGGCACGCGCGCAAACTGGTCCGGCGGCGCGCCGTGCAGCCAGATGCCGCTGCCCGAGCGGCCCATGGCCTTGTCCCAGTCATTGGGGTAGTTCAGCGTGAGGGCGCCCTTGCCATAAAACTCGGGCAGGCGCTGTCCTGCGATCTGCCGGCCGATAAAGTAAATGCCTTCAGGCGTGCGCTGGTCACCCTCTTCGAGCTTGCCCACGCCGAGCTTGCCAACGGAGACATAGAAGCTGTCGACCAGCTGCAACTGGCCCTTGTCGTGGCGCAGCAAATAAAGGCGCGACTGGCTCGCATCGATCGCAATGACCTGCCGCACCGAGGGCGACAGCGACAGAAACTCCGCAGGCACCTGGCCAGCAGCGGGCAGCGACCGGGCGCCAAGCATGCGGCGGCGGATTTCGTCCTGCAGGCCCTGGAGCTGCTCCAGACTCTGCGCGCCCTGAACGCTGGCGGCGGGGATGGGCAACGGCGCTGCCCCGGCTTGCGGCAGCGGGACATGTTTGACCGGCAGCATCGCAGCCCGCTCGGCCACCGCAGCCGGTGTCAACGCGCCGGGCTGGCCGGAGCGAAAACGCAGCAGATCGGCATACACCAGCTGCGCCGCCTGAAAATGCGGCACATCGGCCGTCAAGCTGGCTGCCGCCTTGAGGGCCTGGTCCAGCTGCTGGTTCTGCACCAGCGCAATGATCTGCACCAGGCGCTCTTCGGCATCGGGTTGGCGGATGTTGGCAGTAGCGGCGCCGGCCTGTGCTGCAGCGCGCGGCGTGGCCGGGGTGCCTGCGGCCAGCGCCGCGCCTGCGGCGGCCACCATGGCTGCGCCAATCCCCGAGCGCCAAAACTGCTTGCAAAAAGGCATAGCCTGCGATTCCTTCTACTGACTTCCGTGCGGACCAGCGCCGATCATAGCTGCCCGATCAGCCGCCGGTGGTCTCGCGCATGATGCGCCAATGGCCTTTTTCCAGGCGCATCACCAGGGTCTTGCGGGTGGTCGTCTTGAGGGAACCGGCCGCATAGTACTGGCGGAACTTGGCGGTCGCCTGGTCGCCGTCGACGCTGACCTGCAGATTGCGCACATTCACCACAATCGCCTGCTTGCCGACGATGCGTTGGCGCCGCTCTTCCTTCCAGGCCGCCAGACTGCCGCCACCGGCGGGGCTGAACTGGTCGCTGTAGGCGGCCAGATAACCGCCCATGTCCTTCTTTTCCCAGGCGGAGGCCCAGGCGTTGACGGCGCGCTCCACATCTAGCTTGGCGGTATCGCGCGCTGGCTTGGGCTTGGTCTCGACCACAGGTGCTGCCGGTTTGGCGGCTGGCGCGGCGGCCACGGCGTGGGCGGGCTCGGCAGGTGCCGGAGCCGCCTTGGGCGCGGGCGCCGGAGCAGGCGTAGGGGCCGGCGCTGGAGCGGGCGCCGCTGCCGCCTTGGCGGGAGCGGGAGCAGGCGCAGGAGCCGCTTGGGCCACTACAGCCGGCGCAGGCGGCTTGGGCGCGGCCACGGGAGCCGGTGCTGGCACCGGTGCGGGTGCGGGGGCCGGCGCGGGGGCCAGCGCCGGCGGCGGAGGCGGTGGGACCACCGGTTTGGGCGGCGCATCGGCGCGCGCCTGCACCAAGGCATTCTTGCCATTGGCAAGCGACGCCGGAACAATCTGCGTGATCAACGCCAGTTGCGGCCCCGTTTGCTTGGGCCCGCCTTCCAGTTGCAGCGCCTTCGCATAGGCGTCGCTGGCCATGCGCGCATAGAGGTCGCCCAGGTTCTGATGCGCCGTCGTGTAGCTAGGATTGGTGCGCATCGATTGCTCCAGCGCCTGCGCCGCCTTGCGGTCCTGCCCATCGGCTGCATACAGCACAGCCAGGTTGTTGTAAGGCTCGGGCATGCCGGGGTAATCGCGGGTCAGCTCCTGGAAGATCCTGATCGCCTGCGCATTCTGCTTTTGCTCGGCCGCAATCACGCCACGCAAAAAGCGCATCTCCACATCGGCGGGTTGCTTGCGCAGGTAGGCGTCGGCCTCTTTGGCGGCCTGGGCCGCCTTGCCCTGCTGCAGCAGCTGGCTCACTTCTGCCACCGCTGGCGATGGCGGCGCTGCCTGCCCCTGCAGCGCTGTCCCCCCCAGCAGCACACCCACACAGACCGCCGCCCAGTGCTGGCGACATAGGACGGGCACCACAGATCGCAGGGAGGAGCGCGCTGGAGAAGCACTTTGCATGGGGGATTTGTCTCGTTGCAGTGGACCAAAGCCGCAGAAAACAGCCAGAAATCTTGCTTGCCGGTTACGCACCCCTGAAGGCGGCAAAGGCGGCGCCGGGAGCGCGCTCAAAGCGGGCTGATTATACAGACCGCTGCAACGGCCAAGCATGGGGCTGCGCGGGCCAGGCGCTCTTGGAACACCGGCCTAACGTTACGTAACAACCGGGGAACACAGCGAGAGCGGCGTGGGCCCTCACAAGCAGGTCCGCACTACCCGGCATAAAAATATCGAAATAAAACAACGTCTTTTGGATTGCAGACATTCTTCCGGAAAGCATGGGCACGCTGGCACGGCAGTTGCTCAGTTCCTTGCAGGCCAGACATTTTTCCACCCAGCCAGCCCTTCACCCGGACCGGAGACCTGCACCATGACCCAAAACGCTCCCTTGCTCAGCCCGGAGGTCTGCGATACCTTGTTCGATGCTGCCCAGGAACGCCATCTGTCCATGGAGGTCCACAGCGCCCCGGGACTGAGCCACCAGCTCCAACTGGCTGCACGCTTTGTCGCCCAGCAGGCGGCCGAGCTGCCCAAGCCCTACGATGGCTGCCTGATGTTCTTCACGGTGACCGCACAGCACCTGCCCATCACCAGCTTCTGCACCCACCAGCCCAGCATTGATGAAGCCTGGGCCGAAGGTGCAGCGCGGATCCGGCAGTGGGCCTGGGCATTCAACATCACCAGCATGGAGCTGCGTGTCGACTGGGTGACGGCGGTGCTTCCGCTGGCGGGCGATGAGCCGCAGGATGCGCTGGCTGACCTGCGCCAGTCCTGGAGCCTGGCCGACCATGCGACGTACCGCGGCGAAATGCTCGCCGCGCTGAGCCAGCAGACAACGCGGGCGCTCTCGCGCCTGCAGCAGTTGAGCGATGCGGTGCCACCCAACACCCAGGCCCGCTGGCATCTGGTGCTGGAAGGCCTGCACCTCTGCCCCCTGGGAGAAATGCGCACCCTGCCCCACTACCCGCCAGCCGCACCACGGCAGAACCGGGGCGACGCGGCACCGGCGATCTACCAGGCTACCCAGCAGCTGCTGGCCCTGAGCCAGAGCGAAGACGGCAGTTGGCCCGAGGCCAGCACCTTGATCGACCACCTTGGCATCACCTACGCACTGCTGCTGACGCAGCGCCAAAGCGGAACCACAGCGGCGTCCTCCATGACTGTGCACCGCGCCATCGCCTACCAGGTCGCGCAAATGCAGCGCTGGAGCCTGCATGAATGCGGCAGCGACCTGCTCAAGGCGATGGGGCTGATCGTGCTGGTGCAGTATGTCCATCTCTACCCGGGCGCCGGCAGTGCCGCAGCGCTGCGGGACCTGATTGGCCTGCTGTCACAGCAGTTGCATGGCAAGACCGGCAACGCCGCCGGTGCCTCTGCACCCTGGGCCCAGTTGGCCTTGCAAAGCCTGCAACTGAGCGGCCAGCAGGCTGGAGATGCACCCGGCGGCAGTGAGGCCGCATCCGCCACGGACTGCCAATGGCTGCATGCAGCCTGGCAACAGATGCACGCCCTGGCACAAGACCAGGAGCACAGCAAGCTGCATCCCGAGCCCTGGGTGGCGACTGCGTTGATGGAATGCTCGCTGCAGCACGGCCAACCCGCGTTCTCCAGCCCGGCGCAGCGCAGCCAGTTTTTCTCGGGCATGCAGTCGCTGTTCAAGACCTGCTACCAGCGCATGGTCTGGCCCAAAGCGGGGCATCCACTGGCCGGCCGCCAGCGCCCTGCCAGCGGTGGCAGCCGCGCGCCGTTGACCGACTGCCGCGTGGCCAGCCAATTGCTGATCACGATCAGCGCGGCGGTGAATTTCTCCAACCTTGCGCGCAACTGAACGCTGGGGGCGCGAAAGGCGCGCGGGGTGCGGCGGTCAGCGCCAGCAGCCCGTACGACTACGTTGAGCGCCCCACCCCAGCCAGGCGCCTGTCCGTCCCCGGCAGGCGCCTTTCCTGTCGCGCTGGCTCAGCGCCCGACGGTCTCGCTCACAATGCGCCATTGGCCCTGCTCCGGCTGCAGCACCAAGGTCTTGCGCGTGTTGCTCTTGAGTGCCCCGGAGGCGTAGGCCTGCAGAAACCGCGCGCTGGCACGCTCGCCCTCCACCACCACTTGCACATCACTCAGCACTACGCTGATCTCGCGCTTGCCCCCAATGCGTTGGCGGCGCGACTGCTTCCAGGCCGCCAGGCTGCTGCCATCGGCGGGTGTGAAACTCGGGCTGTAGGCAGCCAGGTAGGCGTCCATGTCCTGCTGTGCCCAAGCCTTTGCCCAGGCCTGTACAGCCGCCTGGACGGCGGCAGGGGAAGCATCGGCCTTCGGCGTAGCGGTTTGCGCAGGCGGCGCATCCCCCGCCGGATCGGGGCGGGCAGAAGATAGGGCCGCCTGCGCGCCGGCCAGGGGCCGGGGCGACGCCGATGGGGTGCGCCCGGCGGTAGACGGCGCCGGCGCAGGCTCGGTGGTGCCCAGCGAAGCTGCGGACTGCACAGGCGTCAAGTCTGGCGCTGGCGCGGCCTTGGCTGCAGACACGGGCGCGTCCGCGGCCACCGCAGCCACTGGCAACGCAGCGGCCGGCGCAACAGACCCCGCCTTTGCCGGCGCAATCTGGGCGATCAGCGCCTGCTTCGGAGCAATGCCCTGGCGGCCGCTGTCCAGCTCCAGCGCCTTGGCGTAGGACTGGCTGGCCATGCGTGCATACAGATCACCGAGGTTTTCATAGGCAGTGGCATAGCCGGGCTGGGCGCGGATGGCCTGGTCCAGCGCATCGACAGCTTTGCGCTCCTGCCCCTGAGCGGCATAGAGCACCGCCAGATTGTTATGGGGCTCGGGCATGGCCGGGTAATCGCGGGCCAATGCCGAAAAGATCTGAATGGCCTGCGGCAGCTGCTTTTGCTCCGTAGCGATCACACCGCGCAAAAAGCGCATCTCTGCATCGGCGGGGTTCAGTTGCAGAAACTGGTCGGCCTGCTGGGCGGCTTGCTCGGTGTGCCCCTGCTCGAGCAGCTGCGCGACGGCATCCACCTCTCGCGCCGCATGGACCGGCAGCGCCAGCAACGCGGCGGCGCCGCCTGTCCAAAGTGCGGCGGCCACTCGGGGCAGCCGCGTCTGCAATAACCGGATCGAACGAGAAACAGGGCGAGACGCAATGCGCATAAATGGCTTTTTCAAAGTCATGGGTCAGAAAACGCAGCCGAATGTCCGGCCCGTCAGGCACCGGATCAGCGATTTGGAAAAACAGACGAGAAGCAGACGACAGCGGAAATGGTATGCGAGCGCGGCACCTGATTCATTATGTAAATTTTTATGGGTTATCCCGCCCCATGATGCAAATACTATGAGTCAACAAAAGTATCAAATATTTACAGATTTGCTCCGCCATAACTCGGGAACGTTACGTAACACCCCACGGAACAACATTGGACATAGCTTAACCACCCTTGCGAATCATAGTTTTTAAATAGCGGATTTTCCATTGATTAATAAATTACCCCATATTTTTCAATCACTTATGAAAAACCAAAAGACGCCAGATAAAAAACAAATCTATGGCACACATGTTGCACAGGCTCCACCCAGATAAGCCTCGCGAGGCGAGTCGGAGCCCTTGCGTTTGATATTCCATCTCCAACAGGACAGAGAACATGACCACCTCTACCGCCCTCCCTTCCAATACCGCAGCTGCCGCACTGGCAACCCACGGCATGGCGTCCCAAACCGGCAGTGGAGCGGCGATGGCCGCATCGGCCAAAGGCACGCCTGCCACGCTGTCCCAGGCAACTGCTGGCGTGCAGATCGTTCGCGACGGCCAGACCATGGCAGCGCCGGCAGGCACGGCCTTGCAGGTGGGTGACAAGATCATCGTCCCCGCCGATAGCAGTGCGCAGGCCCAGTTCACCGGCGCTGGTGGCCAGAAGCTGGTCGGTACCTTTGCTGGTGGCACCGAGGCGACGTTGGGCTACCAGGCAGGGTCTGACGGGGCCGGTGCCATGGCGCTGGATCTGGCCTCCGGCAAAGTCGATGTGGCCCCTGCCGGCGATGACACCGACGCGCTGGGCCTGGTGGTAACCCAGGCAACGGCCGAGGCAGGAGGCTCCACGTTGGGCGATTTTCTGCTGGCGGGTCTCGTCGGCATTGGCGGTGGCGCGCTGATTGCGGCCGCATTGGACAGTGGGGACGATGACGACGACCGCACGCCGCCCGTCAACCCCACCAATCCAACGAACCCCACCAACCCGACCAACCCCACGGATCCGACCAATCCGACGAACCCCACCAACCCGACCAATCCTACGGATCCGACCAACCCCACGGACCCCACCAGTCCAACCAACCCAACGAACCCGACCAATCCCACGGATCCGACCAGCCCTACCAATCCAACCAACCCCACGAATCCGACGAACCCGACCAATCCAACGAACCCTACGAATCCGACCAACCCCACCAATCCAACGAACCCGACTAACCCCACGAATCCGACCAACCCGACGGATCCTACAAACCCGACCAATCCAACCAACCCTACGA
>NZ_JBGTYN010000022.1:0-80443 GCF_041730275.1 Comamonas sp. SY3
GCAGCGGATTGAAAATCCGCGTGTCCGTGGTTCGATTCCGCGCCAGGCCACCAAAACAACAAGCCTCTGCATCAGACATGGTGCAGAGGCTTTCTTGTATGCGCAAGGCATCGGATGCGCAGCAATTGCCCCCAAGTTGCCGGCCAGGCTCTCCGCTCAGGCTATAATGCTAGCTTGTGTTGGCCCGGTAGCTCAGTTGGTAGAGCAGCGGATTGAAAATCCGCGTGTCCGTGGTTCGATTCCGCGCCAGGCCACCAAACGCATTCTGAAGCCCATCCTCTGCGATGGGCTTTTTTGCGTCTAGGGGCTGCGTCTTTGGGCCCGTGGTGCGGATCCGTCTGCCGCTGACAGCAGCGCCTGCTTGAGCCCCGCCGGGAACAGTGCCGGGCCGCCTGGCATATCCAGCGCAGCCACGTCCCACCAGCGTGCCGTGCAGACGCTGCCGCTGTTTTCGCGAAAGCGGATGTTATCCAGATGCGCGAAGCGTGCTGCATCAAACACCACCTCGGCGATGAACAGCACCTCATGGCCAACGGCCCCGTGGTGGCGGTAGATGTTCTCCATCACGAGGGGCGGGCCTGGAACTTCCACCTCGACCTCCAGCTCCTCGATGAACTCGCGTTTGAGCGCATCCTGCCAGCGCTCGCCAAACTCCACGCTGCCGCCCAGAGGGCGCACCCCTGTCAGACGGCCTTCGTCATTGGCGACCTCGGCGGCCAGCAGTTTGCCGTTGCGCCAGTGCAGGCCTAGGGCCTTGACTTTGATGTGCTGGGGTGGTCGCCAGGAGGTCATGGCCATACTTATCTCTACATTCGGGTTGCTTGCGTTAGATGCTTGCGCTGAAGCTGGCGCTCGCTCGTCATCTGTCCGACTGGACTTCAATGATTCAGGCGATCTCTGCCAGCCAATGTGCCAGCGCCTTGGCACGCTTGTTTTTGCTCATCGTTCCCAGGGACAACAAGAGCAGGGCAGCGTCGTCATCCTCGCAGTACAGATAGGCAAGCGGCACCTGCAATGCTTCGGCAATCAGCCGTGCCGTTTTGACGGGAGGCTCATGCGTACCCAGTTCATAGCGGCTGATGCGCGCACGGCTTGCAGATTCATCAATGCCTATCAGTACGCCGACTTTTTCTTGCGACCAGCCCAAGTCTTCCCGCCGGGCTCGCATGCGGCGGCCCAGGATGGTTGAAGTGGGAGAGAGGGCAGAAGGCATGTCACGAGTCTCGTGACTTTGTGGTAAGCTGTCGTCACGAAAGACGTGACATGGAGCGGCTTCAAAAGGATCCTTTCAGGAGCAATCTCAAAGGTGAGTATTGGAAGAAATGAAACTGCAGCAACCGGGGCATGGCGCCGTAACTCTGCACTGCAGGGATGCGATGTGCCTCTCTCCACAAGGGCTGAGACCGAGCCTTCGGTCAATCCCCAGGCGAACGCAAGCGCTCACAAAGCTGCTGCACGATACCGGTGACAAAGGCACGGTCCGACGGTTTCAACTCGGACAGCCATGCGCTGATGCGCATGGCCTGGTCATCGGGGGCGGTGGAGCTGTGGGCCAGCAGGTCGCCAATGCTGACCCGCAGTACCGACGCGAGGTTCTCCAGCGTATGCAGTGACGGGGCGGATGCACCGCGCTCAAAGCGGCTGATGGTCTCCGGCTCCACATGCAGCCGTTCTGCCAATTGCGCCTGCGTCCACCGGCGCGACTTGCGCAGCTCGGCAATGCGTTGCCCCAAGAGTTGGGCCAAAGGCTGCTCGGCCAGCTTCTTGTTGATCATATCTGTCTAGTTGAAATCCAACAGATATGGTTGTGTGTGGAGCGGAAAGGGGCCAGAATTCAATTTGTGGAATCCAATGTAATTTCACTATATTCGGGGCCGAGGCCGACATGCGCGCTGCGATCGGGATCCGCGGGCGCAATGCCACGGCTGCACATCGTCAACCCCACCGTACCGGAGGACTCAACACCATGCCGCATGCCCCGCAACATCGCCACAGCAGTCTGGCCCCTGAAATGCAGGGGCATAAGGAGCCGGCGCGCCAACGCAGCGTTGCAGCGGCCACGCCGACTGCGGCCGTGCCCTCTGCTGCGCGCCGCCGATTGGGCCGCAACCAGCTCGGCATTTGCCTGCTGTTTTTTGCCGAAGGTCTGCTGGGCCTGTGGGTGGTGGGATGGCCGGCGCTGAGCCTGTGCATTTTGGGAACGCTGTACCTGGCCAGCACAGCCAGGCGCAAGGAAACAGCGCAGCGCAGAGCCGCAGGCGCCAGCCCCTGACGCCTGCCGGAACGCGCAAGCGGCACGGGGCGCGCCGGGCGGGCAGGCATGCTGACATGCGACCGACTGTATAAGACATGTCAACAAATCTCATCTGACGCCTCTGTGTAATATTTTGCAAGGCCAAGGCGATACGATGGTTACAGATGACTACATCCCCCTCCATCCTGCCCGTCCAGGCGGACCGGCCCCTGCAAGATCTGCTGCCACCCGATCTGTGGAAGCTGCTGGCCAGACACGACATCACGACGGTGGACCAGGTCGTGGCGCTGTACCCCGCTAAATTGCTGAAGATCCACTACCTGGGGCCGGTGCGTTTCCGGCAGATCGAAGAGCTGCTCTTCCCCGGCCGGCGCTACGAGCCCCCGGTGCCTCCCCCGATCGAGACCGAGGACCTGGAAGGCACGTCGCTCGAAGGGCTGGTCTCCCGCCGCGTGCTGATCACACTGCGGCGCAATGGCATCAAGACCGTGCAGCAACTGGTGGCCACCTATCCACGGCGGCTGGTGGACATCACCGGCTTTGGCATCAAGGCGCTGCGGGAAGTGGAGACCGTCTTCTTTGATGGCCAGCGGTTTGAGCCGATGAAATCCCGAAAGACAATCCAAAACACCATTAAGCGAAGATGATTATGATCTCATCCATATGGCAAATGGTTCTGCGTCTCCCCCTTCGACTCCGTTAGACGGAAAGTTGCCTGCCTCGGTCATCCGGATCCTGGCGCGCAACGGGATAGACAGCGTAGAGGCCGTGCGCAAGGCCTACCCGCAGCAGCTGCTGACGCTCAAAGGTATCGGCTTGCTGAGGTTGCGCAAAATTGAAAAGGCGTTCTTCCCTGGCCACGCCTACATGCCGTCGCATACCTTGGCGGTGCTTCCTTTTGTGTCGGGTTCCTGTCTCAATGGATCGCTGCCGGTGGCCATCGTGCGCGCACTGGCACGCGGCGGCATCACCACCCCGGAGCAGCTGCGAGCGGCCTATCCCGTGGATCTGCTGAAGATCCGCTCGCTGGGCGAAGGCTCGCTGCGCGAGATCGAGCGGGTCTTCTTTCCCGGCCAGCATTACGAGCCGCCCGGCAACACCAAGATCCGCTAGGGGCAGCCCGCAGCAGCTGCGGGCAGGCGGGGGCGGATGCCAGATACCAGAGCGTCTGCAATGCGGCGCAGCGCATCGCTGTCTGGCCGGTCACGCGTCGGTGGCCTGGCCCGGCGGCCGCTGCCGAGCAGTCCGTGCGCGGGCGCCGGGCGCCGTGGATGTACACAGCGGGCCCTCCGTTATCAGAGGAGTGGAAGGCCGTTTGGCAACACCTTGGCCACTTGGGCATCCCTGGGCATCCCTGGCCATCTGAAGACCTGCCGTTACCGCGCAAAGTGCAAACCTTGGCTCAAAACCAAAGGCCCGGGCCTGGCGCCATGCCAAACCCGGGCCCCGGCTGGAGTGGTGGTTCGTGGTCAGCCGCGGTGGCTGTGACCGGTTCAGCGCTGCTGCTTGCGGCGCATCGCCAGCATGCCCAGCAGCGCCAGGGTGGCGGCCATCAGCAGCAGCTTGACGGTATCGAGCGTGGGCACCGCTGCCGGCGTTGAAGGGGCCGTGCGCACCAGTGTGTTGACAAAGGAGGCCGTGTTGCCGGCGGCCGCGGTCACCAGGCTCACCGGCGCAGGCAGGGTCGTGCTCCACGCATAATCCGCAGGGGCCGGCGGCATCGCTGCATTCTCACTGACGGTGCAGCTGGCGCCCTGGGGTACGTTGGTGATCGCGATCGCGCCGGCATTGCTGCCGCTCAAGCTGACGGTCGTGTTGAAGCTGCCATCGGCGCCGCAGTTGGCGGTGAAGCTGAAGCTGCCGCTCACCCCTGGAGCCGGGCCACCGGCCACGGTCTTGCTGATCGTGATGTCGGTGTTGGCGCGCGCGAGGGTGTTGACCAGTTGCGCGGTGTTGGCTGCCGGGGGCGCTGCCATTGTGACCGTCGTGCTCGGCGCCGGGTCTTCGACCCAGAGGTGGTTGGCGGGGGCGGCAGGGCGGGTGCCTTCGGCCACCACGCAGCTGCCGCTGGAGATCACCGGTGTGACCGAGACGCTGCCCGTCGTTGCCGTGTTCAGCGTGATGCTGGCGTTGATCGCCGGTGCGGCCACACCATCGGTGCCGGTGCAGACCACCGAGACCGGGAAGCTGGTGCCGGTCAGATCGACGGGCGTGACGTTGGCAGGCCAGACTACCTGCTTGGCAATCGCGAGTTGCGCGGCATGGCAGGCGAGGGTAGCAGTGGCGGGGGTATTGACCTGGCCGGTCGGCGATACGAAGTCGGTGCCTGGGGTAATGGTGTTGGTGACCGAGGGCGTGTCGATGCAAGCCTGGCGGCCGGCCACGGTGTTGGGCCAGACGACCGGCACCGTGATGGTGCAGCCGCCCGACGGAATCGTGAAGGCGCTGTTGCTGACCACGTTCGAGCCGGGTGACGCACTGAGGCTGTTGGCGGTGCAGGTGCTGCCCACGGTGCCGGTGCCCACCACCAGCGGTGCGGGCAGGTTGTCGGTCAGGTTGACGTTGCTGATGTCGGTGGGCGTGCCGTTGGACAGCGTGATCGTGAGCGCTGCCGTGTTGTCGCTGCCACCTAGATAGAGATCGGTCTTGTCAAAGCTCTTGCTGATCTTGGGCAGGCCGCAGGCGCCATTCTCCGAGGTGGCGGCATTCAGAAATGCAGGAGCCACCTTGGTTTTGTTGGCGTTCCAGGGGGCGCCGATGAAAGGAGAGATGTCCACCACGGCAAAAACACAGGCGCCCTTGCCGGCGTTCGATTGGGCAGTGGGAATCAGCAGGCCGTATACGTTGTTGGTGGGCGTGGCGCCTGGCGCCGGGAAGCTGGCTGGAGGGGTACCGGAGGCCAGGTACAGCGCATTGCTTGCACCTTGTTGATATAGGTGATATAGCCGCCTGCGAAAGGGTTCAGCGCACTGAAGGAGGGGGCAAAGGGAGAGTTGGTGTTCAGCGGAAAGGAGGTAATCGCATTCAGCTGGCTGCCCAGCTCGAATGCAGAGCCCGTGCCACCATTGAGCGCAGCCACCAGTCTGCCGCCGTTGCCGCCGTTCTCCGCCTCACAGCAGCCATCGATAAAGAAAACGATGGAATTGGCCCAGCGGTTGGCGACGGCGCTTTGCAGTACTGCCCAGTTGGTGGGGTCGATCGGCTTGTAGGTAGCCGCGACAATCACGATGTCATAGGGCGAGCCCGATGCTACGGTGAAGGTGGCCTGCGAGATGGCGTTGGGATTGCCCAGCACCGACAACTTGGTGAGATCGCTGGGATTGGCCAGCGCGCTGGCAAACTCGTTTTGCAGATTCTCGTAGGCGCCGACGGCGTCAGGTTTTTCTGCATTGGGCTCAGTGACATTGGTGGTCAGCAGCAGCACCTTTTGCGCAAAGGCATGCTGTGCGCCGAGACACAGGAGGAAGGCGGCGATCAGCAGCCGGAAAAACATCAATGGATGGGTCATTTCTCTTCCCGTTGGGTCTGGTTGGTCCACGAGGCGCGCATGCGAGTCTCCGTCCTTGAGGGTAACCAGTATCGTTTATTTGTATCAATATGCATCATAACCAGGGCGTAAAAATCCCCATACGAGCAACTGCTGCAGGCCGGATGGGCGCGCAGAGCTGCTGTTATGAATTGAGACTTCGAATGAAAATGTACCGTCGATTGATGAATTGATATGTCTGTTTTTTGGGCAGAACGGCGTCGCCCAGGCAAACAATTGTCATCCACCGGTGCAGCAGGCTGCTGCAGGGTGCAGCGCCCGGTGTGGGGCTCAGGTGCTATTAAATACAGAGCGTCAGCGGCACAGAATGGCGCAGAGCAGGCATGGTGCCTGGTGCATGCGCCTCTGCCCCTGCGCAGCGGCCAGCGGGTGGCCGCGCTGCGTCAAAACTCCAGGTTGTCGATCAAGCGCGTGCTGCCCAGGCGCGCGGCGCCGAGCACCACGAGCGCAGCGCTGGCCGCCTCGCTGGCGTCAGGTGCCAACAGGTTGTGGCGCTGGCGCACGGTCAGGTAGTCGGGCTCCCAGCCCTGGGCACGCAGCGACTGCATGGCCTCCGCTTCCAGCGCAGGCAGGTTGTGCGGCGCGTTGCGGGCGGCGCGGGCCAGTGCCTGCAGCGCCCGGGACAGGGCCATGGCCTGCTGGCGCTCGGCCGCGCTCAGGTAGCCATTGCGCGAACTCAGCGCCAGGCCATCGCCGGCGCGGGCGGTAGGGCAGCCGATGATCTCGATGGGCAGCGCAAACTGCGCCACCATGCGGCGGATGACCATCAGCTGCTGGTAGTCCTTCCAGCCAAAGATGGCCGCGCCCCCGCCGGTGGTGGCAAACACGCCACTGAACAGCTTCATCACCACGGTGCAGACCCCTGTGAAAAAACCGGGCCGGAACGCGCCCTCCAGAATGTCGGCGAGCGCCGGGTCGGGCTGCACCTTGAACAGCTGCGGCTCGGGGTACAGGTCCTTCTCGCGCGGTGCGAACAGGATGTCGCAGCCGGCCTCCTGCAGCTGGGCGCAGTCGCTCTCCCAGGTGCGCGGATAGCTGTCGAAGTCTTCGGTGGGCAGGAACTGCAGGCGGTTGACGAAGATGCTCGCCACCGTCACCGCGCCGTGGCGTTTGGCCTCGTGCACCAGTGAGATATGGCCCGCATGCAGATTGCCCATCGTGGGCACGAAGGCGGGCCGGCCGCGCCCGGCCAGCGCTTGTCGAAGTTCTGCGATGCTGTGGGTGACTTGCATGGGAGGCAGGGGCGAGCGGGCGCCAGCGGTAGTGCAGGGAGCGCAGAGCATAGCAGCAGTGCAAAAGTCTGTGTATGGGCCTATCAGTACAAGCTATGGTTTGTCCGTAGTCGCCGCATGCGCTTGCCCTATAATTTTCACGTCGCGGCGCACAAGGATGGTTCACAGGTTCTTGCAGCGCACGCCTGGGTCAGCCGGCTCCGTGTCAGGCCAGTCGCATTTGGGCCTCTGTTCCCGCAAGGGGGCAGAGGCTTTTCCCTTTTTTTACCGGCACCTGTCTGCATTCTGCGCAGTCTGCATGCCTTGTTTTTTCGTCCGATTCCCCCGTCGGACCTGGTCTTTATGTCATCTGCACCCGCCATCCTGGGCATTGATTTCGGCACCTCCAACTCCGCCATGGCGTTCAAGGCCGACCTGGCTGCGCCCGGGCCTTCCACGCTGTTGCAGGCCGAGGGCGCCTCGCAAGCGATGCCGACGGCCGTGTTCTTCAACACCGAGGACCACAGCACCCACTATGGGCGCGACGCGGTATCGCGCTATCTGGAAGGCACCGAAGGCCGGCTGATGCGCTCGCTCAAAAGCCTGCTGGGCAGCGCGCTGATGCAGGAGAAGACGGTGGTGCATGGCAAGCTGGTCGCGTACCAGGACATCGTGGCGCTTTTTGTGCAGCAGCTGGCCGCCACCGCCGAACGCCAGATTGGCCGTCTGCCCAGCACCGTGGTCATGGGCCGGCCCGTGCATTTTGTCGACGAGGATGCCGGGCGCGACCAGGCCGCGCAAACCGCGCTGCAGCTGGCCGCGCAGGCAGCGGGCTTTCAGGATGTGCGCTTTCAGCTCGAACCGATTGCGGCAGCGCTGGACTATGAGCAGCGCATCGCCCACGAAGCGCTGGTGCTGGTGGTCGACATTGGCGGCGGTACCTCGGACTTCACCGTGGTGCGCCTGGGCCCGCAGCGCCGCAACAAGCCCGAGCGCAGCAGCGACATCCTCGCCACCACCGGCGTGCACATTGGCGGCACCGACTTTGACCGGCGCCTGAGCCTGATGGCGGCCATGCCGCTCTTGGGTCTGCAGCATGTGGGGCCCAGCGGGCGCGAGGTGCCCAGTGCGGTGTTCCATGACCTCTCCACCTGGCACCTGATCCAGTGGCTGTACAGCCCGCAGCGCCAGCGCGAGGTGCAGGCATTGCGCAGCAGCTACAGCGACACCGCGCTGCACGACCGGCTGGTGCGCTTGCTGCAAGAGCACTGGGGCCACCGCCTGGCCAATGCGGTCGAGGAGACCAAGATCGGCCTGTCGAACCAGCAGAGTGTGCAGAAGCTGGACGTCGATTGGCTGGAGCCGGGCCTGAGCCCCGAGGTCTGGCCCGCCGATCTGCAGCAGTGCCTGCAGGCTTTGCTGGCCCAGGTCGCGCAATGCGCGCTCGACTGTGTGCAGGCGGCGGGCTTGCAGCAGGGCCAGATCGATGCGATCTACCTGACGGGTGGTTCGTCGGCCTTGCAGCCGCTGCGCGCCGCGCTGGCCCAGGTTTTTCCGGACACCCCGCAGGTCGAGGGCGATCTGTTCGGTGGTGTGGCGGCGGGCCTGGTGCACGGCCAGGCGCTGTGATTTCCCCTAAGCGCTAGACGCTCCAACGGCGGTCAGCCGCCGGCTTGCTCGGCATCGCGCTTCCAGGCCAGCGCCGTGTCATACAGCGCATTGCGCGGCGCGCCGGTGATGTCGGCGGCCAGCTTGACGGCGGTCTTGGTCGGCAGCTCGGCCAGCAGCAGCGCCAGCACGCGGTGCGCATCGGCCAGGCCATCGGTCTGCACCGCCTGCGGGTGCAGCAGCAGCGCAAACTCGCCCTTGCTGCGGTGCGGGTCGGCCGCCAGCCAGGCGGGCACATCGGCTGCGGGCATCGTGGCAATGTCCTCAAACTGCTTGGTCAGCTCGCGGCCCAAGGTCACGGGCCGGTCCTGCAGCACGGCCAACGCCTGGGCCAGGTCGGCAATGCGGTGGGGCGCTTCCAGCAGCACCAGGGTGCGCGGGTCTTGTGCGAGCTGGGCCACGGCTTGCTGGCGCTCTTGCGCCTTGGTCGGCAGAAAACCGATGAACGCAAAGCCGCTGCTGGCGCCTTCGCCGGCGACCGCGCCCGCAGCGCTGACCAGCGCCGTGACGCTGCTGGCGCCGGGCAGGGGGCTGACGCGCAGGCCCGCGCGCGCCACGGCGGCGGCCAGGCGTGCGCCCGGGTCGCTGACGCCGGGTGTGCCAGCGTCGCTGACATAGGCGATGCGCTGGCCTTGCTGCAGGCGGCTGATGACCTGCTCGGCCGCCTCGGCCTCATTGTGTTGGTGTACCGCAATCAGCTGGCCGCCCGACTTGCCAACCCCGTAGGCGCGTAGCATGCTGTGGGTGTGGCGGGTGTCCTCGCAGGCCACGGCGTCGGCGAGCTCCAGTACATGCAGCGCGCGCAGGGTGATGTCGGCCAGGTTGCCGATGGGGGTGGCCACCACGTACAAGGTGGAGGCAGGGTAGTGCTGGGTGCCGGCTGCAGCCTGGGCTGCTTGCAAAGCGGAGGTGAAAGATGCAGACACCGTGGAAGATCCTTGAAAAATGGCGCAGCCCTCGCGCGCCTGCCGCATTGCCGCAGGCCGCCAGCGAAGGGGCGGACAACAGCAAGCTGCGGGGCCAGCGGGCAGAAGATGCCGCGCTCCATTATCTCCAACAACAAGGCCTGCGCCCGCTGGCGCGCAATTACCGCACGCCCGGGCGCGGCGGCGGCGAGATCGATCTGGTGATGCAGGAGCGCGATGGCACCGTCGTGTTTGTCGAGGTGCGCCAGCGCCAGCACGGCGGCTTTGGCGGTGCGGGCGGCAGCATCGGCGGCACCAAGCAGCGGCGCATCATCCTGGCCGCCCGGCACTACCTGGCCAGCCTGCGCCAGCAGCCGGCCTGCCGTTTTGATGCGGTGCTGGTCGAGCAGGAGATCGTCTGGCTGCGGGCCGCCTTTGATGTGCCCGATGGGGGCTGAGGACGCTCTGCAAAACGTGTTGCCGTGGTCTCAACGGGGGCTTGGGCGATCCGCGTCCATCCCGGTGGGCAAGAATCTTGCAAGGGTTTTGCAAAGGGTCCTGAAGCGCGCAGTTGCCGGGCTTTGCATACGCATGGGCTGAGAAAAGTCATCATCCCGGCCCCAGGGGGAAACCTGCCAAGGTTATCATCGGGCCTCCATGCTTGAGCAACACATCCAACAGCACTTTATCGATAGCGCCGATCTCCATTACCAGGTGTCACAGGAGATGAGCGAAAGCGTCGCCAGCGCGGTCTACGCGCTGCTCGCCTGTGTGACCAGCGGCAATAAGGTGATGTGCTGCGGCAATGGCCTGTCCTGGGCGCAGGCGGCGCAGTTCGCCGCGATGTGCGTCAGCGGCATGGAGCGCGAGCGCCCCGAGCTGGCCGCGATGGTGCTCGACAACGGCGCGCTGGCGCAGGCCCAGCTGGGCAGCAGCCTGACGGCCGAAGGCCACACGCAGACCCTGGCGCGCCAGGTGCGAACTTTGGGCCAGCCCGGCGATCTACTGCTGGTCATCAGCGCTGATGGCCATGACCGGGCGTTGCTCGGCGCGGTGGAAGCGGCGCATGAGCGCGACATGTCCGCCGTGGTGCTGACCGGCCGCACCGGCGGGTTGCTGGCCAATGCCTTGAGCGAAACCGATGTGCTGATGCGCGTGCCCCATGACCGCAGCACCCGCGTGCGCGAGGTGCACCAGCTGGTGCTGCACTGCCTGATTGACGGAATCGATACCCAATTGTTAGGAGAAGAGGAATGATGCCTGTGTCTTGGAAGCGATTGACGCTGAGTCTGGTGGCGGCTGGAACGGTCGCTGCGACCGTCTCGGGTTGCATTCCGCTGGTGATCGGCGGCGCCGCCGTCGGTGGCACGGTGATGGCGATCGACCGCCGCACCGCCGGGATCCAGGTGGAGGACGAGAGCATTGAGTTGCGCGTGGCCAGCGCCATCCGCGAGCGTGCCGGCAATGACGGGCATATCAACGTCACCAGCTACAACCGCCAGGTGCTGCTGACCGGGGAAGCGCCGAACGAAGCCTTCAAGCAAAAGGCCGAGGAAGCGGCCAAGGCCACCCAGAACGTGAAGACCGTGGTCAATGATGTGGCGGTGATGTTCAACTCCAGCCTGTCGCAGCGTTCGACCGATACGCTGATCACCGGCAAAGTGCGGGCGAGCATCATCGATGCCAAGGACCTCAGCTCCAGCGCCATCAAGGTGCTGACCGAGCGCAATGTGGTCTACCTGATGGGCCGCGTGACCGAGCGCGAATCCAAGCGCGCTGCAGAAATCGCCCGGGGCGTGGCCAATGTGCAAAAGGTCGTGCGCGTTTTCGAGATCATCAGTGAAGACGAGCTCAAGTCCCTGAGCAACAACCGCAGCACCGGCAATGCCGCTCCGGTGGTCAACGACAGCAGTGCATCGGCCATCAGCACCCCGGCAGCGACCGTCGTGCCTGCGCCAGCGGCCGCACCAGCAGCGCCTGCGGCCGCACCGGTGTCGACCGGTGTGACCACCTCGCCGGTCAACACGACGCCGGTGCAGCCGCTCAACGATGGGTTCACGACCAAGCCCTGAGCCTGCTCGGCACACAACAAAAAGGCCGCTTCAGCGGCCTTTTTTGCGTTCTGGGGGGCGGTCAGGCCTTCTTGCCCAGGCGGGTGATCAGGCTCGACGTATCCCAGCGGTTGCCACCCGATTGCTGCACATCGGCGTAGAACTGGTCCACCAGCGCGGTCAGCGGCAGGCGCGAGCCATTGCGCTTGGCCTCGTCCAGCACCAGGCCCAGGTCCTTGCGCATCCAGTCCACTGCAAAACCGAAATCGAACTTGCCCTCGACCATGGTCTTGCCCCGGTTTTCCATCTGCCAGCTTTGCGCGGCACCCTTGCTGACCACGTCCAGCACCTGGGGCATGTCCAGGCCGGCATTCATGCCGAATGCAATCGCCTCGGACAGGCCCTGCACGACACCGGCGATGCAGATCTGGTTGACCATCTTGGCCAGCTGGCCCGCGCCGCTGCTGCCCAGCAGGGTGAAGGCGCGCGAGAACGCCATCGCCACCGGCTTGACGCTGTTGAACACGGCCTCATCGCCACCGCACATGACGGTGAGCTGGCCATTGACCGCACCGGCCTGGCCACCGGAGACCGGCGCATCGATAAAGTGCAGGCCCTGGGCCCGGGCGGCGGCATACAGCTCGCGGGCCACATTGGCCGAGGCGGTGGTGTGGTCCACAAAGATGGCGCCAGGCTTCATGCCGGCCAGCGCGCCATCGGCGCCCAGCACGACCGAGCGCAGGTCATCGTCATTGCCGACGCAGCAGAACACGATGTCGGCGCCGGCTGCAGCCTCGCGCGGTGTGGCGGCATGGCGGGGGGCCTTGGAGCTGGCGAATTCCTCGCACCAGCTTTGCGCCTTTTGCGCGGTGCGGTTGTAGACGGTGACCGCATGGCCTGCCTGGGCCAGGTGGCCCGCCATGGGGTAGCCCATGACGCCCAGGCCCAAAAAGGCGACGTTCAGGGAAGGGGTGCTGTCATAGCTGCGTGCTTGAATACTCGATGCCATTGCGGTGACTCCAAAAAGAGCGGCACCCAAGGCGGGCCTGGGTGCCGTGTCGCTGAAAACCCAAAACGCTGACAGCTTAAACGATTGTCAGGTGCTCCGTGCCCTCGGCCAGATCACTGCGCTTGGCGCGCTGGCTGCCCAGCTTGATCTGCAGGCGCAGGTCGTTGACCGAGTCGGCGTTGCGCAGCGCATCTTCGTAGGTGATCATGTTGGCCTCGTACAGGTCGAACAGCGCCTGGTCGAAGGTCTGCATGCCCAGGTTACGGCTTTTCTTCATGATCTCCTTGATCTCGTTGACCTCGCCCTTGAAGATCAGGTCCGAGATCAAGGGTGAGTTCAGCATCACCTCGACCGCCGCGACCCGGCCCTTGCTGTCCTGCTTGCTGAGCAGGCGCTGGGACACCAGGCCGCGCAGGTTCAGCGACAGATCCATCAGCAGCTGCGCGCGGCGCTCTTCGGGGAAGAAGTTGATGATCCGGTCCAGCGCCTGGTTGGCGCTGTTGGCATGCAGGGTGGCCAGGCACAGGTGACCGGTTTCGGCAAACGCCACCGCGTGTTCCATGGTTTCGCGGTCGCGGATTTCGCCCATCAGGATGACGTCCGGAGCCTGGCGCAACGTGTTTTTCAGCGCCGCTTCCCAGTTGTCGGTGTCCAGACCCACTTCGCGCTGGGTCACGATGCAGTTCTTGTGCGGGTGGACGAATTCGACCGGGTCTTCCACGGTGATGATGTGGCCGTAGGAGTTTTCGTTGCGCCAGTCGACCATGGCCGCCAACGTGGTGGACTTGCCCGAACCGGTCGCGCCGACCATGATGCACAGGCCGCGCTTGGTCATCGCCAGGTCCTTGAGCACCTGGGGCACGCCCAGGCCGTCGATCGTCGGCAAGGTCAGTGGAATGGTCCGCAGCACCAGGCCGACATGGCCCTGCTGCATGAAGGCGTTGACCCGAAAACGCCCGATGCCGGCGGGCGAGATCGCGAAATTGCATTCCTTGGTCTTTTCGAACTCGGCCACCTGCTTGTCGCTCATGATCGAGCGGGCCAGCGTCAGCGAGTGGGTGGGCGACAGCGGCTGGCTGGAGACCTTGGTGACCTTGCCATCGATCTTGATCGCCGGCGGAAAATCAGCGGTGATGAACAAATCGCTGCCATTGCGCTGCACCATCAGCTTCAACAGGTCGTTGATGAACTTACTGGCCTGATCCCGTTCCATGACAATCCTCTCTGGCTCCGTTATTGTTGCTTATGCAACAGAAACGCCCCGAGGACGGGCGCCCTGAGAGGCTCAGGGCTCTATCCGGGCGCTGGTCTGCCGCAGCCGCGTGGAGAGTTTGCGCGCAAACAAGGCCAGCAAATAGGCGGCCGTGGACGCGTCCAACTCCATCATGGCGTCCAGTGTATCGGCCTTCAGCACAGCCAGCGCACAGTCGGTGGTGGTGATGCACGAAGAAAAACGCGGACTGCTGTCAAACAGAGACATTTCCCCCAGCACCTCGCCAGGGTGGGTATCGGCCAGGTGCACGGTCTGGCCGCTGGCCAGCTGGCGCTCGACACGGACCTGGCCACTCAGCACGATCAGCATGTAGTCGCCCAGCTCGCCTTGCTGGATCAGGGTTTGCAGCGCGGGCACCTGGTAGAACTCCAGGTACTGCACCATCTGGTCAATGAACGGGGATTGCAGCAGGGACAGCGCGGCATCCTGCGCCCAGACCATGCGCAGGGCGGTGGCGGGGTCGGCCGGTGCCAGAAGCTGGGCATGGATGGCCTTGCGTCGCTGGCTCCAGAGCACATAGGGCGCCTGCGACGTGCTGGCCTGCTGGAAGCCATGGAGGAAGAAGCCCGTATCAGCCTCGGCGGGCTCGTCTGCCGGGGATGCGGAATGCAAGCGGTTCATGGCCCATGGTCTCCTTTGATCCCGCAAAGCATAAAGGGCACCTGCGGTACTGGCAATGACCGCTGGTGCCCTTCGTGCAACCGTTTGTCAGTTATTCAATGAATAAGCTCTTCCGGCGTGTTTCGCGATGCTTAACCCGGGAAGTTCTCCGGCGTCTTGGCCTTGCTGCGCGCCTCGGCCGGGCTGATCACATTGCGGCGCACCAGGTCGGTCAGGTTCTGGTCCAGCGTCTGCATGCCCATGCTGTTGCTGGTCTGGATGGTCGAATACATTTGCGCCACCTTGGCCTCGCGGATCAGGTTGCGGATGGCCGGCGTGCCCAGCATGATCTCGTGCGCGGCCACACGGCCCTGGCCGTCCTTGGTCTTGCACAGGGTCTGCGAGATCACCGCCTGCAGCGATTCGGACAGCATCGCCCGGACCATTTCCTTTTCTTCGGCGGGGAAGACGTCGATGATCCGGTCGATGGTCTTGGCGGCGCTGGAGGTGTGCAAGGTGCCGAACACCAGGTGGCCGGTTTCTGCCGCGGTCATCGCCAGGCGGATGGTTTCCAGGTCGCGCATTTCGCCGACCAGAATCGCGTCCGGGTCTTCCCGCAGTGCCGAGCGCAGTGCGGCGCTGAACGACAGCGTCTGCGGCCCCACCTCGCGCTGGTTGATCAGGCATTTCTTGGATTCATGGACGAATTCGATCGGGTCTTCCACCGTCAGGATGTGGCCGTATTCGTTTTCGTTGAGGTAGTTGACCATCGCCGCCAGGGTGGTGGATTTGCCCGAGCCGGTCGGCCCGGTCACCAGCACCAGGCCGCGCGGCTTGAGCGACAGGTCGGCAAAGATCTTGGGCGCGTTGAGCTGCTCGAGGGTCAGGATCTTGCTCGGAATGGTCCGGAACACGGCGCCCGAGCCGCGGTTCTGGTTGAAGGCGTTGACCCGGAAACGCGCCAGGCCCTCGATCTCGAACGAGAAGTCGACTTCGAGGAATTCTTCGTACTGCTTGCGCTGGGCGTCGCTCATGATGTCGTAGACCATCGCATGGACCTGCTTGTGGTCCAGCGGATCGACATTGATGCGGCGCACATCGCCGTGGACCCGGATCATCGGCGGCAGGCCTGCAGACAGGTGCAAGTCAGACGCTTTGTTTTTGACACTGAATGCCAGCAATTGGGTGATATCCACTGCAGTTCCCTCGTTGTTTTGGTACGCTTTGAGTGCAAGGCCTCGTGGTCAACACGTTCCAAGGCAGTGCATATTTTTACATTATGAGCACGATTTCCGAAAAAATTCAGCAGGTTCGCCTGCAAATCGACAATGCCTGCCAGGCCTGTGGCCGCCCCGGCAACAGCGTGCAGCTGCTGGCCGTCTCCAAGACCTTTGGCGTCGATGCCATTGCCCAGGCGGCCGAGGCCGGCCAGCGCGCCTTTGGCGAAAACTACATCCAGGAAGCGGTGGAGAAAATCCGCTACTTTGCCGAGCACGATGCCTGGAAGGACCAGGGCCTGGTGTGGCACTGCATCGGCCCGATCCAGAGCAACAAGACGCGGCTGGTGGCCGAGCACTTTGACTGGGTGCACACGGTGGACCGGCTCAAGACCGCCGAGCGCCTGTCCGCCCAGCGGCCCGCGCAGCTGGCGCCGTTGCAGGTCTGCATCCAGGTCAATGTCGATGGCGGCATCACCAAGTCCGGCGTGGCGCCGGGCGAGGTGGCGGCGCTGGTGCAGCAGGTGGCCCAATTGCCCCAGTTGCAGCTGCGGGGCGTGATGAGCATCCCCGATGTCGTGCCCGACTTTGCCGCCCAGCTGGCCGTGCACCAGCGGGTCAAGGCGGTGTTCGACAGCATCGCCACAATGGGCCTGCCGCAGCTGGCGCAGTGGGACACCATCTCGCTGGGCATGACGGCCGATCTGCAGGCCGCCGTGCAGGCCGGATCGACGATGGTGCGCGTGGGCAGCGGCATCTTTGGCCAGCGCGACTACGGCAGCGCCCATTGAACGGCGCCATCTGCCTACCCCCACCGGCCCGGCGGCAGCGCATGGTGCTGCGTGCTAAGCTGGCCCCCGATTGTTCTGTGTACCCCCTCAAATAGACAGGAGACCCCCATGCCAGGATTGCTACCCGACGTTGACCCCGATGGCCTGTTGGAGTTTTCGGTGGTCTACACCGACCGCGCGCTCAACCACATGTCGCACCGCTTCATTGGTGTGATGGGTGAGGTGCTGCGCATCCTCAAGACCACCTACCATGCGCACACGGCCGTGATCGTGCCGGGCAGTGGCACCTTTGGCATGGAGGCGGTGGCGCGCCAGTTCGCCAACCGCGCCAAGGTGCTGATCGTGCGCAATGGCTGGTTCAGCTACCGCTGGACCCAGATTTTCGAAGAAGGCGGCCTGGGCGGCAGCGCCGTGATCTGCAAGGCCCGCCCCCAGGGCAGCGGCCCGCAGGATGCCTGGGCACCTTGCCCGGCCGAAGAAGTGGCCGCTGCGATCCGCAACGAAAAGCCCCAGGTGGTGTTTGCCCCGCACGTCGAGACCGCCAGCGGCATTGTGCTGCCCGACGGCTACATCCAGACCATCAGCGCCGCCGCGCACGAGGTCGGCGCACTGATGGTGCTCGACTGCGTGGCCAGCGGCGCCATCTGGGTGGACATGCAAAAGACCGGTGTCGATGTGCTGATCACCGCGCCGCAGAAGGGCTGGAGCGGCCCGCCTTGCTGCGCGATGGTGATGCTCTCCGAGCGTGCGCGCAAGGCGATCGAGGATACGAAGAGCAGCAGCTTCTCCTGCGATCTGAAGAAGTGGATGCAGATTGCCGAAGGCTACGAAAAAGGCCAGCATGCCTACCATGCGACCATGCCCACCGATTCGCTGGTGCAACTGAGCAAGGTGATGCAGGAGGCCGAGGCCTATGGGCTGGACAAACTGCGCCAGGAGCAGACCCAGCTGGGCCAAGAGGTGCGCGCACTGCTCAAGGCGCGGGGCTTTCCCAGCGTGGCGGCGCCCGGTTTCGAGGCGCCCGGCGTGGTCGTCAGCTTCACCACCGACCCGGAGATCCAGAACAGCAAGATATTTGCCAGCGTGGGCCTGCAGACCGCTGCCGGCGTGCCGCTGATGTGCGATGAAGGGCCGGAGTTCAAGACCTTCCGCATCGGCCTGTTTGGCCTCGACAAATGGCATAACGTCGAGCGCACCGTGGGCCATCTGCGCCAGGCGCTCGATGGTTTGGGTATTAAGGGTTAACTTGTGTTTTTAACGCGTTCCGCGCCTGCCATCCAGGTGCAGAATGCTGGTTTTGTTTGAAGAACATTCGATTGGATTTCGCCATGAAAGCATTGACTGCCAGCGCACTGTTCGCTGCCATCGCCCTGACCGCCGGCTTGGCCCAGGCACAGAGCAAGCCTGTGACGACCAAGAGCGGCCTGGTGTTTGAAAGCATCAAGGACGGCACCGGCGCCAGCCCCAAGGAAACCGACACCGTCAAGGTGCACTACAAAGGCACCTTCCCTGACAGCGGCAAGGAGTTCGACAGCTCCTACAAGCGCGGTGAGCCGATCGAGTTCCCGCTGCAAGGTGTCATCCCCTGCTGGACCGAAGGCGTGCAGCTGATGAAGGTCGGCGGCAAGGCCAAGCTGACCTGCCCGGCCTCGATTGCCTACGGCGCCCGTGGCGCTGGCGGCGTGATCCCGCCCAATGCCACGTTGAACTTTGAAGTGGAACTGCTGGGCATCAAGGGCCAGTAAACCCCGGCTCCCCAAGAGCCGGTTCTCAGCTCCATAGCCTTCGCGTCTTGCTGGCGCGGAGGCTTTTTGTTGTTCGGGTGGCCCAGTTCATCCAAGGCTTGAGCGCTCCACCCCGAGGCGCTTGGCCAGCCGCTGCAGGTTGGCGCGGTCCAGCTGCAGCTCGCGCGCGGCTGCGGCCCAGTTGCCGTGGTGGCGGGCCAGGCTGGCGCTGAGCAGCTGGCGCTCGTAGCGCTCCACCTGGGCGCGCAGGCCCAAGGCCCCGGCGCTGGCGGCTGGCCCGTCGGCCACGTCGGCAACTGGCAGGGGCACGATGCGGACCGTTGCCTGCTGGCCGGGCGGCAGCGGTGCGGCGGCGGCGCCATCCCACAGGTCTTCCTCGCCGATGCTCAGCATGCGTGGCCTGGCGCTGTCCTTGCGCTGGCCCAGCGTGCGGCTCAGCGCCTTGAGCACGGCGCGGCTGATGCAGTGCTCCAGCTCACGCACATTGCCGGGCCAGGGGTAGCGCAGCAGGGCGGCCTGGGCGGCGGCATCCAAGCGCAGGCCGCCGAGCTGCAGGCGGGCGCGGTTCTCTTCGAGAAAGCAGCCGGCCAGCACCAGGGTGTCGCTGTCCCGCGCACGCAGCGGCGGCACCACGACGGGGTAGACGCAAAGGCGGTGGTAGAAATCGGCGCGCATGCGGCCGGCCTGCACCTCGGCGGCCAGGTCGCGGTTGGTGGCGGCAATCACGCGCACATCGACCTGGTGCTCGCGGTCCGAACCCAGGCGCTGCAGCTGGCCGCTTTGCAGCACGCGCAGCAGCTTGGCCTGCACCGCCAGCGACAGCTCACCGACCTCGTCGAGGAACAACGTTCCGTGCTGCGCCTGTTCAAACTTGCCGCGCCGCTCGCTCAATGCGCCGGTGAAGGCGCCGCGCACATGGCCGAACAGCTCGCTCTCGACCAGGTTGTCCGGCAGCGCGGCGCAGTTGATGCTGACCAGCGGTTGCGCTGCGCGCGGCGACTGCGCATGCACGGCCTGGGCGACCAGCTCCTTGCCGGTGCCGGTCTCGCCGGTGATCAGCACGCAGAGGTCGCTGGCGGCGACCAGTGCAATGCTGCCTTGCAGCTGGCGGATCGCCGGGCTGGTACCCAGGATCTGGCGGCTGCGGTCCGCTCCCGGGCTGCGCGGTGCCGGCGCAGCGGCGCTGCGCGCGGCCTGGGACAGCTGCTGCACCCGTTCGGCCGTGGCCACGGTGGCAGCGGCCAGGTTGCTGAAGGCCTGCAGCAGCTCGAGCGCATTGTCACCGGCAAAGCGGTCGGGCTCCAGCGCATCCAGGGTCAGCAGGCCCCAGGCCAGGCCGCCGGTCTGCAGCACGCAGCCCATGCAGTCATGCACATGCAGCTCGCCCGGTGTGGTGATCAGGCCGTCATAGGGGTCGGGCAGGGGGCTGTCGGGTGCAAAGCGCATTGCCTGGCCGGCGGCCAGCAGCTGGGCCAGGCGCGGGTGCTCGGCCACCTTGAAGCGCCGGCCCAGGGTATCGGGCACCAGGCCATCGATGGCCACCGGCTCCAGCCATTCGCCGTTGAGGCGCAGCAGCGCCACCGCATCGGCGGGCAGCAGGGTGCGCAACGCGGCCAGCAGGCGGCGCAGGCGCTCGCGCTCGGGCAGTTCCTGGGCCAGATCGGCGACCAGCGGAATCACCGCGTGGAGGATTTTGGAGGATGTCAAAACGACTCGGGGTGTCAAAAACACAGCATTTACCAGTGGTCAGTATGACTGCATGCATTGTGCAAGGTATTGATATTCCACAAACCTGGTGTTGGCACGATGCATGCACTACCAAGAACAACCACATGCAAGGAGAGTTAGATGCTGAGCGATAGCCAAAAACAGATCATCCAGGCCACCGTCCCCCTGCTGGAGACCGGCGGTGAGGCGCTGACCACGCACTTCTACCAGATGATGCTGAGCGAGTACCCCGAGGTGCGCCCGCTGTTCAACCAGGCCCACCAGCAAAGCGGCGCCCAGCCCCGCGCGCTGGCCCACAGCGTGCTGATGTATGCCAAACACATCGACAGGCTGGAGAACCTGGGCGACCTGCCCGCGCAGATCATCAACAAGCATGTGGCGCTGCAGGTGCAGCCGGACCAGTACCAGATCGTGGGCAGCTGCCTGCTGCGCGCGATACGCGAGGTACTGGGCGCCGAGATTGCCACCGATGCGGTGATCGATGCCTGGGCCGCTGCCTACACCCAGCTGGCCGACATCCTGATCGCTGCCGAGGCCAAGGCCTATGACGACATCGCCCATGCCGAAGGCGGCTGGCGCGGTGCCCGTACCTTCAAGCTGGTGCAGAAGGTGGCCGAGAGCGCCGAGATCAGCTCCTTCTATCTGGAGCCGGTGGACGGCAAGGCCGTGATTGCCCACCAGCCGGGCCAGTACATCGGCCTGCGCGCCATCGTGGGTGGCACCGAGCAGCGCCGCAACTACTCGCTGTCCGCGCCCAGCAATGGCCGCAGCTACCGCATCAGCGTCAAGCGCGAGCCCGGCGGCAAGGTCTCCAACTACCTGCATGATCTGCCAGTGGGCGACACCCTGGAGCTGTTTGCACCGGCCGGCCATTTCACGTTGCAGGCGGGCAAGCGCCCGCTGGTACTGATCAGCGGCGGCGTGGGCATCACCCCCACGTTGCCGATGCTCGAAGCCGCGCTGCAGACCGACCGCCCGGTCACCTTTATCCACTGCGCCCGGGGCCGTGCCGTGCATGCCTTCCGCCCGCAGATCGATGCGCTGGCGCAGGCGCACAGCCAGCTGCAGCCGCGCTATGTGTACGAGGAGGTGGCCGACGGCGAGGCAGTCGCTGCCCAGGGCCGTCTGACCGAGGACCTGCTGGGCCAATGGCTGCCGGCCTCGCGCGATGCCGATGTGTACTTTCTGGGCCCCAAGCCCTTTATGCGTTCGGTCAAGGCCTCGCTGCGCAAGCTGGGCGTGCCCGATGCCCAGGTGCGCTATGAGTTCTTTGGCCCGGCCGAGGCGCTGGCCTGATCGCGGGCCTCTGAAGCGCTGAGGCGCGTGCGGCACCGGCCGCCGCAGGCAAAAAACCCGAGCCATGCTCGCCTTGCAAGGCCAGCCTGGGTCGGGTTTTCGTTTTACGGGCCGCTTCAGCGCAGCACGGCGGAGGTGATCAGGCCAGGACTCAGTCCTTGTAATAGGCCTCGACCTTGCCCTTGAGCTTGATCAGCAAAGGCTTGCCCTTGCGGTCCACGGTCTTGCCGGCGGGCACCTTGACCCAGCCTTCGCTCACGCAGTATTCCTCGACATCCACGCGCTCGGTGCCGTTGAAGCGGATGCCGATGTCGTGGTTGAAGACCTCGCGCACAAAATGCGGGCTCTTGGGGTCGATGGACAGGTGGTCGGGCAGTTCGGGGCGGGCAGTGGTATCGGTCATGGTCAGTGCAGTAGAGAACGCGGCGCTGTGCCGCACAGGCCGCCATTGTCCACACTTTTGCGGGCACCGCGTCCGGGAATGGGAAACCGCGCCGTTGGCTGACTTGGCAAGCTCTGCTGCTTGCCGCTACAGTGGTCGCCATGCCCTTGCTACTGACTGATGCGCAGCAGCGTCTGCTGCGCCGCGCCAAGCTCACCCCGTTGCTGCTGCTGCTGGCCGTGGCCTGCATGTTTGTGCTGGCCAGCTGGTGCCTGGGCCAGCCGTTTGCGCAATCGCACCACTGGCAGCTGGCGCTGCGCTGCCTGCGGGCGATGACCGAGGCGGGCATGGTCGGCGCGCTGGCCGACTGGTTTGCGGTGGCGGCGCTGTTCAAGCACATCCCGATTCCGTGGATCTCGCGGCACACGGCCATCATCCCGCGCAACAAGGACCGCATCGGCGAGAACCTGGCCGTCTTTGTGCGCGAGCGATTTCTCGATGGCGACTCGCTGGTGCAGCTGGTGCGCACGCACCAGCCGGCGGACAAGCTGGCGCAGTGGCTCAAGGCGCCGGCCAATGCCGAGCTGCTGGGCCACCAGGTGGCACGCCTGGCGGCAGCTGCGCTGGCCACCGTGCAGGATGCGCAGGTGGAGCGCTTCATCAAGCTGGCACTGCGCACCTTGCTGGGCCAGATCGACCTGTCACAGTCGCTGTCCAAGGTGCTGACCGTGCTGACGCACAACGGCCGCCACCAGGTGCTGCTGGCGCAGGCGCTGGACAAGCTGGTCGAGCTGCTGCACGAGGCCGAAACCCGCACCTTGATCGCACAGACCATTGCGCACTGGCTCAAGACCGAACACCCGCTCAAAGAAAAAATGCTGCCCACCGGCTGGCTCAGCGACAAGGGCTCGGCGATGATCGCCAGCAGCCTGGAGCACCTGCTCGATGCGATTGCCGACAACCCCAGCCATGTGCTGCGCGCCAAGTTTGACCAGACCATGCAGGAGTGGGTGGAGCGCCTGGCCCAGGACCCCGCCTGGCATGCCAAGGGCGAGGAAGTGCGCCGCTACCTGCAGCACGACCCTGCCGTGGGCGAGTATGTGCAGGAGCTGTGGCAAAGCCTGCGCGCCAGCCTGCAGGCCGATCTGGCCAACGAGCATTCGGCGATGGCGCGCAATGTGCGGGGCATGGGCCTGTGGCTGGGCAAGTCGCTGGCAGCCGACCAGGCGCTGCGCAGTTCGCTCAACACCCGCATGGAGCTGTGGGTGCAGGAGCTGGCGCCGGAGATTTCGCAGTTCTTCGGCACCCATATTGCCGATACCGTCAAGCGCTGGGATGCGCGTGAGCTGGGCGAGCTGATCGAATGGAACATTGGCCGCGATCTGCAGTACATCCGCATCAACGGCACCTTGGTGGGGGGGCTGATCGGCTTTGCGCTGTTCTGGCTGGGGTGGCTGGTGAACCACCTGGGCGGTGGTTCTGCATAGCCGGCTGAGGCCTATGCGCCACAGAGATGTATCCAAAGTGCTTTATCCCTGCTTCACATTAGTCAACACTTCTTTATCAATGGATATAATAAGAAGCATTCGCATTTGTTGATAGTCCCCGGATTTTTCGTTGCCCAGCCAAGGTGGCTCCCCGCCATCTCCATGCCGCACAGCACGGCATGCTCGCCAGGACGGCCCAGCAGCACCCCTTTGCTGCCTGCCGCGCCGTGACTGACACCTCCAAACCCCGCGAATAACCGCCGGCCCTGGGCCTGCGCTGTGCCTGATCGCCATGAGCGGCCAGGCGGGCGCAGCCATGCGCCATCCGTTTGATCTGACCTGGAGCCTGTTCCATGACCCCCCGCCCTTTCGCTGCCGCCTGTGCTGCCCGCCCTGTTTCGCTGTTGCACGCCGGTCCATCGCCGCACCGTGCCGTGCCCCATGCGTTGCGCGCTACGGCCCTGGTGGCCGCCGCGCTGCTGGGTGCCGGCCCTGCGCTGGCGCAGGCCGAAACGGAGGCCGACAAGACCTTGTCCACCGTCGTGGTGACGGCCTCGGGCTTTGAGCAGGCGGTAGAAGATGCACCGGCCTCGATCACCGTGATTCCGCGCCAGGAGCTGGAGAAAAAGGCCTACCGCGATGTGACCGATGCGCTGCGCGATGTGCCCGGCGTGGTCATCACCGGCGGCGGCAGCTCCAGCGATATCAGCATCCGGGGCATGGCCTCGAACTACACGATGATTCTGGTGGACGGCAAGCCGCAGAACTCGCGCGAAACCCGGCCCAACAGCGATGGCGCCGGTATCGAACAAGGCTGGCTGCCGCCGCTCAGCGCGATCGAGCGCATCGAGGTGGTGCGGGGTCCGATGTCGTCGCTGTACGGATCGGACGCGATGGGTGGTGTGGTCAACATCATCACGCGCAAGGTGGCCAAGCAGTGGACGGGTACCTTGAGCGCCGAAACCACGCAGCAGGAATCCTCCGCGTCGGGCGATATCTACCAGAGCAACTTCTACCTGGCAGGCCCCATCAAGAGCGATGTGCTGGGCCTGCAGATCTACGGCCAGAAATCGCGCCGTCTGGAGGACAAGTTTGTCGGCGGCTTCAATGAGCAGGACAGCAGCTCGGGCACCGCCAAGCTGACCCTGACCCCCAACAAGGACCACGACCTGGTGCTGGAAGTGGGCCGCACCTTGCAGGACCGCTATGCAACGGCAGGCAAAAGCGCGAGCCGCGCGTCCAGCTTCTCGGACTACTCCCGCAACCACTTTGCGATCTCGCACACCGGGCGCTGGGGCTTTGGCACCTCGACGACCTACCTGCAGCACGAGGAGATCGACAACCCCGGCCGCGAGATGAAGCTGAAGAACACCGAGTTCAACAGCCAGATGGTGATGCCGATCGGTGAGCGCAACCTGACCACCGTGGGCCTGAGCTACAAGCATGAAAAGCTGATGGACAACGGCAACCAAATGAAGGTGGACAACCCCATCAACACGCTCAAGCGCTACCAGTGGGCGCTGTTTGCCGAGAACGAATGGCGGGTGACCGATGCGATTGCGCTGACCACCGGCCTGCGCATGAACCATGACCAGAACTACGGCACCGACTGGACGCCGCGCGTCTACGGCGTCTGGCACGCAACGCCGGAGTGGAGCGTCAAGGGCGGTATCTCGACCGGCTTCAAATCGCCCAGCCTGCGCGCTGCGGTGGCCGATTGGGGCCAGATCACCGGCGGCGGTGGCGACCCGGCCATCATCCGGGGCAACCCCAACCTCAAGCCCGAGAAAAGCACCAGCCAGGAGCTGGGCGTGATCTGGGACAACCGCCGCGATTTCACCGGCAGCCTGACCTTGTTCAACACCGACTTCAAGGACAAGATCACCGAGGTGCGCAGCTGTGAAGACACCGAAGGCGCGGGCCGCGCCATCGTCACCGGCAACTGCACGGTACTGGGCACGCCCTACAAGTTCATCAGCGACCGCACCAATGTGGATGAGGCCAATATGCGCGGTGTGGAGGCGACCGCCACCTGGAAGGCCAGCGAAGCCTTGCGCCTGGCGGCCAACTACACCTTCACCCGCTCGGAGCAGAAAAGCGGCAACTTTGCCGGCCAGCCGCTCAACAAGATGCCCAAGCACATGCTCAACGCCACGTTGGACTGGCAGGGCACGGACAAGCTGGGTGTCTGGAGCCGGGTCAACTTCCGGGGCAAGAGCTCGGACTACCTGAGCCGCACCTCGATGGCCAAGGGCACGCCGTCGTTCATCTTCATGGACCTGGGCCTGAACTATGCCTACAGCAAGGATGTGCGCTTCAGCACCGGCATCTACAACCTGTTCGACAAGCGCGTGGACAGCGCCACTTACGACGCGGTGTATGACGGCCGCCGTTACTGGGCCAAGGTCACCGTCGGTTTTTGATCTGTAGTGTCCTGGCCATCGCTGGAGGTCTGCGTGTGACGGCGCGCCTCCGGCCAGGAGCGGCTGCAGGCTTGGTTTGCGCAGCGTGAGAAGCGGTTGCCGCATGCGCGCTGCAGGACGAACTTTACAAAATCACTACATGGCATCTCGTAACGATTCTTCATCAATCTCTATAATGAGAACTATTCGCATATAAACGTCTTGCGTTCCCCCTTGCTGCCCATGCGTGTACCGGGCAGCCATGCCTTCTCGGGACGGCGCCCTGACCAGCGCCGTGACCGCAGACCTGCACAACAAGCGAAGCATCGCTGGCCCGCCGCCAGCACCTGCCGATGGCCACCATCTGCGGGTGCCTGAGGCGTGGCTGTTGTCACCTGAACACCGAGTATTTCCATGTCCTCCTCTGCCTCGTTGGCAGCAGGTCGCGCGCCAGCACGGCCTCTGCGTCTTGATTTCCACCGGCTGCCATTGGCACCCCAGCGCCATGCACTGCGCGCCATCGCCGGCGTGGTGGCCGGCATGCTGGTCCATGGCGCAGCAGCAGCGCAGGCCGCTGATGCCACCGATGCTGCCGAGCAGGTTGCCAGCGACAAAACACTGGGCACCGTGGTGGTGACAGCGGCGGGCTTTGAGCAGGAGGTAACCCAGGCGCCGGCATCGATCACCGTGATCCCGCGCGAGAAGCTGGAGCAGGGCGCCTACAGCAACCTGCACGACGCCTTGCGCGATGTGCCGGGCGTCATCATGACGCCGTCGGACAACAACTCCAACGACATCAGCCTGCGCGGCATGGGTGCCAACTACACCTTGATCCTGGTGGACGGCAAGCGCATGAGCACGCGCGAGACGCAGACCAATGGCTCGACGGGCACCGACCAAAGCTGGGTGCCGCCGCTTGAAGCGATCGAGCGCATCGAGGTGGTGCGCGGGCCGATGTCCTCGCTCTACGGATCGGACGCGATGGGCGGTGTGGTCAACATCATCACGCGCAAGGTGGCCAAGCAGTGGCATGGCTCGCTGCGTGCCGATGCCACCTTGCAGGAGCGCTCCGAGTCCGGCAATGCCTACCAGAGCAACTTCTACCTCTCGGGCCCGATCAAGGAAGAGATGCTGGGCATCAGCCTCTACGGCAACTACAGCAAGCGCGATGAAGACCGTATCTACCAGGGCTACAACGACAGCGATACCCAGGCGCTCAACGCCCGCATTGCGCTGACGCCGAACAAGGACCACGACATCATTGCCGAACTGGGCTCGGCCCGGCAGCACTTCATCTCGACCCCCGGCAAGACCTTGCTGGAGACCGGTGCGCTGTCCGACCGCAAATTTGAGCGCGAGAACTATTCGCTGCAGCACAAGGGCCGCTGGGGCTGGGCCTCTTCCGATACCTATGTGCAGCATGAGAAGACCCGCAACATCTCGCGCGAGATGACCATCAAGAACACGGTGGCCAACAGCAGCTGGGTGATTCCGGTGGGCGACGCGCACATCGTCAGCACCGGACTGTATTACAACCAACAGGACCTGACCGACACGACCACCAACACCTTGCCCGGCAGCAACCGCACCACGGCCGACCGCACGCAGTACGCCTGGTTTGCCGAAGACGAATGGCGCCTGCGCGAGGACTTTGCGCTGACCAGCGGCCTGCGCTTTGACCACGACAGCAAGGGCGGATCGCAATGGAGCCCGCGCCTGTATGGCGTGTGGAACCTGAACCCGCGCTGGACCGTCAAGGGCGGTGTCTCCACCGGCTTTCGTGCGCCCTCGCTGCGCCAGACGCTGGGCGACTGGGGCCAGGCCAGCCGGGGCGGCAATATCTATGGCAACCCGGATCTGAAGCCGGAGAAATCGCTGTCCAAGGAAGTGGGCGTGCTCTACAACGATGGTGCCGGCCTGTCGGCGGGGCTGACGGTGTTTGACAACGACTTCCGCGACAAGATCACCCGCATTGCCTGCCCCGAGTGTGGCCCGTTGAATTCGTCGGGCAACACGCCCACGACCAATATCAATATCGACAAGGCGGTGACACGCGGCATCGAGGCCACGTTGACCATGCCGCTGGCGCGCAGTCTGGACCTGAACTCCAGCTACACCTTCACCAGGTCCGAGCAGAAGAGCGGCGAGTTTGCCGGCCAGCCGCTGTCGCAGCTGCCGCGCCACATGCTCAACGTTGCACTGGACTGGAAGCCCTCGGACCGCTGGAACGGCTGGACCAAGCTGTCCTACCGAGGCAAGGAAAGCCAGCCCACTGGCGGCCGCTCGGCCCGCACCTGGGTCGCTGGCAGCTATGCGATGTTCGATGTGGGCGGCTCGTTCCACTACAACAAGAACACCACCTTCTTCGCCGGTATCTACAACCTGTTCGACAAGGACGTGTACTACGAAGACTACGCCACCGTGCAGGACGGGCGCCGTTACTGGGTGGGCATGAACCTCAAGTTCTAAACCCGCCGCGCGGCGCTCCGCATTGCGGCGGGCGCCGCGGCTATCGCTTTGATTCGCATCCTTTGGAGAAAGACATGACCCCGCCATTGAACTCAGCCTGCTGGCGCGCCAGCGCTGCAGCCGCCCTCGCCACGTCGCTGTTTGCTGCCCCGGCAGCCTTTGCGCAAACCCCCACCTCCAAGGCCCCGGCAACCATCACCGTGCAACATGCCAAGGGCAGCACGGTGGTGCCCCTGGCGCCCCAACGCGTGGTGGTGTATGACCTGGCATCGCTGGACACGATGCAGGCGCTGAACCTGCCGGTGACGGCCTTGGCCAAGGCCAACTTCTCCGGCTATATGCAGGCCTATGCCGATGCGCGCTACCTGCCAGCCGGCACCTTGTTCGAGCCCGATTTTGACGCGCTGAGCCAGATCCGGCCGGACCTGATCGTCGTGGCGGGCCGCAGCGCCGGCAAGTACGACATCTTGAGCAAGATCGCGCCCACGCTGGACCTGAGCGTCAACAACCAGCAGCTGCTGGCCGATATGCAGCGCAATGTGGTGGCACTTGCATCGCTGTGGGGCAAGCAGGCCCAGGGCGAGCAGCTGATGCAGCGCGTGCGCAGCGAGGTGGAGAGCACCCGCGCGCTGGCCCAGCAGCAAGCGCCAGGGCTCCTGGTGCTGGCCATCAGCACGATGATCAATGCCCAGCCTCCCGGCGCACGCTTTGGTCTGCTGCACGATGTGCTGGGCGTCCAGCCGGCCTTGCCGGCCGATGCCAGCAAACCGCGCGGCGTGCCGATGAAGATGGAGGACATCAGCCAGCTCAACCCCGCCTGGCTCTATGTGATCGACCGCAATGCCGGCACTGGCAGCACCACCGGGCGCGATGGCAAGCCCGTGGTGGCCAGCACCGAGCTGTTCAACAACGACGCCATCCGCAACAGCGCTGCCGGCCAGCAGGGCCGGGTGGTGTTCCTGGATCCGCAGGTCTGGTACCTGCTGGGTGTGGCCGGCCCGCAGGCCATGCTGCACACGACGGCGCAGTTGAAGGCCGTTTGGAGCCCCCGCTGAGGTCTTGACGCGGGAAGACGCTTGCAGGGGGCGGCATGTGATGCCTCCCCTTTCTTGCGGCACGCGGTCAGGCGGCGGTGGCCAGCGCAAAGCCTTCGTCCAGCCAACCGGTGATGCCGCCCGCCATGAGCTTGACGGGCCGGCCCAGCTGCGCCAGACGCAAGGCGCCCCGGGCCGCCCCATTGCAGTGGGGGCCGGCACAGTAGGTGACGAACAAGGTACCGGCGGGCCAGGCGGCCAGCTTGCTCTCGATGATCTTGCCGTGCGGCAGATGCAGGGCGCCGGGGACATGGCCCCGTGCATACAGTTCGGCACTGCGCACATCCAGCAGCACGAAATCGGGGCCCCCCTGCTGCAGCGCAGCGTGCACATCCCAGCAGTCGGTCTCGAACGTGAAGGAACGGGAGAAATGCGCCACGGCATCTGCACTGGCGGCGGCGGGAATCTGGCTGACATAGCTGCTCATGAAGAACTCCTGGTAGATATGGCAGCGATTTTGCGGACCGGCGCCCCTGTCTACAATTGGCGCAAAAGACATAAATGGAAGGATTTGCGCCAATGTCTGTATCGCTGCGCGGGCCGCTGGTGGTAGCGCCTGTCTACCACGGTCTATGCACCTTCGAGTTTTCCATCGTGGCCGAGGTGTTTGGCCTGGAGCGCCCCGAGCTGGGCGCGGGCTGGTACCGCTTTGCGAGCGTGGCGGTGGAGCCCGGCCCGCTGCGGGCACAAGGCGGCCTGTCCGTCCAGGCCAGTGCTGACTTGGCACTGATGGAGCAGGCGGACCTGATCGTGGTGCCGGGCTGGAGAGGCATCGACGAGCCGGTGCCCCTGGCATTGCAGCAAGCGCTGAGGCGAGCCTGGCAGCGCGGCGCCACCTTGGCCTCGATATGCTCCGGGGCTTTTGTCCTGGCTGCCACCGGGCTGCTGGATGGGCGCCGTGCAGCCACCCACTGGCGGTATGCGCCCGCGCTGGCGCAGCGTTACCCCTCGATCGCTGTGGATGCCCAGGTGCTGTATGTGGAGGAAGAGCGCTTGTTCACCTCGGCGGGCAGCGCAGCGGGCATCGACCTGATGCTGCATCTGGTGCGGCGCGATTTTGGCGTGAAGGCGGCCAACAGTGTGGCGCGGCGCCTGGTGGTGGCCGCGCACCGCAGCGGTGGCCAGGCGCAGTTCATCGAGCAGCCGCTGGTGAAGGATGCATCGGGCAGGCTGGCGCAGTTGCTGGACCAGGTGCGCGCGGATCTGCGGCGGGACTGGACGGTGGCTGCGATGGCCGAGGTCTTGGCCATGAGCCGGCGCACCTTCCTGCGCCGTTTCACGGCCGGCACCGGCATGGCGCCGAGCGCCTGGTTGGCGCAGGCGCGGATCGAGGAAGTGCGGCGCTTGCTGGAGAGCAGCAGCCTGCGCGTGGAGCAGATTGCAGACCAGGCAGGCTACCGCAGCGTGCAGGTGCTGCGTGACCAGTTCAGGCGCAGCATGGGCGTGTCGCCAACCGCTTACCGCGCATCGTTCACGGCGCCCTAGCGCCCGTGCAACTGCACCGCCTGGCTGGCAGCCAGCGCAGCGATATCGTCGCTGCTGTAGCCCAGCTCCTGCAGCACCTCGGCGGTGTGTTCGCCATACTGCGGTGCGCCGCGCCGGGTCACGCCATTGCCGTGCGAGAACTTGATCGGCAGGCCCAGCGCCTGCACCGGGCCTGCCACCGGGTGGTCGACCTCGATCACCATGTCGCGCGCCAGCGTCTGCGGGTCTTCCAGCATGTCCTTGATCTTGCGCACCGGGCCGGCAGGCACACCGGCCTGCTCGAACTTCTCGACCCAGTAGTCGGTCGTGTTGCTGCGCATGGCCTCCGAAATGATGGCGATCAGCAGATCGCGGTTGGCCATGCGTTCGCGGTTGCTGGCAAAGCGCTCGTCTTCGAGCAGGTGCTCCAGCTGCAGCACGCGGGTCATGCCGACCCAGGTGGCCTGGCTCACCGCACCGATGTTGATCCAGCCGTCCTGCGTCGGTATCGCCTGGTAGGGCGCGGCCACCGGGTGGGCCGAGCCCATGGGGCCGGCGGACTCGCCGGTGGCAAAGGCCATCGCCACCTGCCAGTAGGTGTGGACCAGCGAGGCCTCGTACAGCGAGGTGTCGACATACTGGCCTTCGCCGGTGCGCAGCCGCTCGATGTAGGCGGCCAGCACGCCGGTCGAGGCGAGGATGCCGGCGGTCACATCACCAATCGGCACGCCGACCTTGACGGGCGGGCGGCCCGGGCCTTCGCCGGTCAGGCTCATGATGCCGGACATGCCTTGCGCAATCAGGTCGTAGCCGGCGCGCTTGGCATAGGGCCCGTTGAGGCCGAAGCCGGTGATCTTGCAGTAGATCAGCGCGGGGTTGCTGGCACGCAGCACGTCATAGCCCAGCCCGAGTTTTTCCATCGTGCCGGGGCGGAAGTTCTCGATCACCACATCGGCCTTGTCGATGAGGCGCCGCACCACCTGCAGGCCGTCGGGGTGCTTGAGGTCGACGGCGATACCGCGCTTGTTGCGGTTGACGATCATGAAGGTGGCGGACTCGCCCTGGATCTCCGGCGGGATCGCGCGGCGCGTGTCGTCGCCGCCGGGCAGGCGCTCGACCTTGACCACCTCGGCGCCCATGTCGGCCAGCAGCAAGCCGCCGACGGGGCCTGCCATGACATTGGTTAACTCAACAACGACGAGGCCCGACAGTGGGCCTGTGCGCGGGGAAGGGGATGGCTGCATGAACGCTCTTACTTTCCTGTGAATACCGGCTTGCGCTTGTCCAAAAAGGCGCGGTAGCCTTCGATGAAATCCTGCGTGTCAAAGCAGGCGTAGCCCTCTTGCTGGTCGGCATCCGTCAACGGCGTACCGCTTTGCAGCCGGGCGATGAATTTCTTGTGCCAGCGCGCCGACAGCGGCGCCAGGCCGCTGATGCGCGCAACGGTCTGGGCCAGCTCCTCGTCCCAGTCGGCCAGCGGCACCACGCGGGTGACCAGGCCTTTGGCACAGGCCTCCTGCGCATCGAGCAGGCGGCCTTCGAGCAGCAGCTCCAGCGCCACCTGCGGGCCCGCGACATGCACCAGCGCTTCGAGTTCCGGGTAGGCCAGCACACCGCCCAGGCGGCCAATGGGGATGCCAAAGCGGGCATCGTCACTGGCCAGGCGCAGATCGCAGCAGGCCGCCAGCTCCAGGCCACCGCCAACGCAGGCGCCACGGATCGCTGCCAGTGTGGGGATGGGGCAGTGGCGCAGCAAGGCCATGGCCCGGTGTGCCTGCTCGGCAAACGCCATGCCTTTTTCCTTGGACGAGCGCAGCGATTCGAACTCATCGATATCGGCGCCGCTGCCAAAGGCCTGGGTGCCTGCGCCGCGCAGCACGATGCAGCGCAGATCGCTGTCCTGCACCAGCACATCGAGCTGCTCGGCCAGGCTGATCCACATCTGGTGGCTGATCGCGTTGCGTTTGGCCACGTTGTCGATCAACAAGGTGGCGACATGGCCTTCTCGGCTAAGGGTGATCTGTCCACTCATGGGCTGGCTTGGTCAAAGGGTGATGAAAAAAGGCGCGCCAGTTTGCGCGCCGCTGGCGTCGAATGGGTGTGGCGGGCCGTGTCAGCCGCTGTCAGAACGCGGGGACGATGGAGCCCTGGAATTCCTTGTCGATGAACTGGCGCACCTCGTCCGAATGGTAAGCCTTGACCAGGCGTGCCACCCAGGGCTTGTCCTTGTCGTCCTGGCGCACGGCAATCAGGTTGGTGTAGGGCGACTTGGCCGACTCGCGCGCAATGGCGTCCTTGGTGGGGTTGAGCTTGGCGGCAATCGCATAGCTGGTGTTGATGACGGCGGCATCCAGGTCATTGAGCGCATGCACCAGCTGGGCGGCATCCAACTCGCGCAGGCGCAGCTTCTTGGGGTTGTCGACCACATCCAGCGGCGTGGCCTTGATGCCGGCCGACGCGCGCAGCTTGATCAGGCCATGCTCTTGCAGCAGCAGCAGCGCGCGGCCGCCATTGGTGGGGTCATTGGGCAGACCGATCTGCGCGCCCTGCGGCAGGTCGCCCAGCGATTTCACCTTCTTGGAGTACAGCGCAATCGGCAGCACCACGGTGTTGGCGGCAGGCACCAGCTTGTAGCCGCGGTCCTTGACCTGCTGCTCCAGATAGGGGTGGTGCTGGTAGGCATTGGCATCCAGATCACCGGCCACCAGGGCGGCATTGGGCTGGATGAAATCGCTGAACTCGATCACCTGGACCGTGAGGCCCTCTTTGGCGGCTGCTTGTTTCACCGCTTCGGCAATCTGCGCATGCGGGCCGGCCGTCACGCCCAGCTTGATGGGCTTATCCTGCGCAAAGGCGGGGGCGGCAAAGGCGGCAGAAACCGCCAGCAGGGCGGCGAGGGTGAAATGGCGCTTGAGCATGGAAGGCAGTCGGGAACAAGTAGACGGGCCCACATGCTACGTTCGATCGCTCAGATTAAAAAATAATATTATCGAATAACCAAAGACGCCATTCGCTATATGGAGCGGCTCAGTCGGCTGTCGGATCCGCAGCTTCTGGAGCCTGGTCGCCGCCCGATGCCAGGTGCTGGCCGATCTGCATCCAGGCCTGGGCGGCTTCGGCATCGCCCGCGAAGTGGTGGCAGCTGGCAGCGGCCATCGCGATGCGGGCATTGCGCGGGTCCAGGTCAAAGGCCAGTTCGTTCTGGGCGGCTGCGTTTTGCCACATCACCGTGGCATTGGGCGAGCCTTCCTTCTGCAGCGCATGGGCCTCGGCCATCCAGGCCTGGGCCAGGCGCATGGCGGCCTCGGGCTGGTTGCGGTCGGCCTGGTGGGCGCGGTAAAAGGCCTGGCCCGCCTGCTGCCACAGCGCGCGGGCGGCAGCGAAATCGGTGGTGGCAATCTTTTGCGCATCGGCAACGAATTGCTGGCCGGTGGCGAGGTGGTGGCTGTAGCTGTCTGCGGTCATGGGGCTGCGATGGTAGCAGCGATGGCAAGGGCTTGCAGGCGGCCCAGCACTTGCCACCGCAGCGACCGTTTAGCTGTGCTGGATGCGGGTGCCCAGCAGCTCAAGAAACTGAGCGAGCCACTGCGGGTGGGCAGGCCAGGCGGGGGCGCTCACCAGGTTGCCGTCGGTATGGGCCTGGTCCACCGCGATATCGGCATAGGTGCCACCGGCCAGCACCACCTCGGCCTTGCAGGCGGGGTAGGCCGAGCAGGTACGGCCTTTGAGCACGCCGGCGCCCGCCAGCAGCTGCGCACCGTGGCAGACGGCGGCGACCGGCTTGTTGGCCGTGAAGAAATGGCGCACGGCGGCCAGCACCGCCTCGTTGTTGCGCAGGTACTCGGGGCCGCGTCCGCCAGGGATCACCAGCGCGTCATAGTCTTCGGCCTTGATGTCGGCAAAGCTCGCATTCAACGTGAAGTTGTGGCCAGGCTTTTCGCTATAGGTCTGCGCGCCTTCAAAGTCATGGATCGCCGTCTTGATGTGGTCACCGGCTTTCTTGTCCGGGCAGACCGCATGCACCTGGTGGCCCACGGCCAGCAAGGTCTGGAAGGGCACCATGGTCTCGTAGTCCTCGCAGTAGTCACCACAGATCATCAGGATTTTCTTGGCCGGCATAAGGTCTCCAAAAAGGGGTTTCAGGCGGGTCTGCCTGCGCCATTGTGGGCCGAGGAGGCGCAGATGCCAAGGGTGCCCCGCGCGGGCAAAAAAAACCCTGCTCCAGGAGCAGGGGGCAAAAGATGGCTTGGAGCCACCGCATGCTGTGGCGTTCGTCGAATGCAGGCCACTTGTTGGGCGCAGCGCAGGCGCTACGGGCTTCTCCTCACTGGGATCCTCTGCAGAACCCTTGTTGATCAGAACTTGTAGGTGACGTACAGGAACGGAATGATCGGATCCAGGGTCAGGCGGGTCTGCGAGACCGCCACCTTGTTGCCGTTGACCGTGGTCGTCAGCTTGGCGTCGGTCTTCATCGGCACATAGGACACCGAGAAGGTGATACCCCAGTTCTTGTCAATCGCGTAGTTGGCGCCGATGTTGAAGACCGGTGCCCACTGGCTGTCGATCTTGGCGGTGGTCTTGGCAACGCCTGGAGGCGCGCCGATGACGCCGCCCAGCGTGTTCTGCAGACCACTGGTCAAGCGTACATTGCGGAACTGCGAATAGGTGACACCCAGACCCAGCGAGACGCGGAACTTGTCATCGGCATTGCCAAAGAAGTATTTACCCAGCAACGAAGGTGCATACAGACGCGCATTGCCCAGCTCTCCGATGGGCTCCAGTGTGCCGGAGCCATTGAGCCTGAGGCGCGGCGGAATGCCCAGCACGCCTTCGACCGCCCAGTTGTCGGTCAGGAAGTAGTGCACGTTCAGGCCCAGGGTGGTGGCGCTCTTGAGGTCAGCGCCCGAGCCCGGGATCTGCCGCTCAAAGGGCTCGACAAAGGTCAGTGGCTTGCTCTTGTCCTGGGGCGAATAGTTGAGCGCCCCGGCTCCTAACACCCAGTCGCCCGCCTTCTGTGCATAAGCGCTGCTTGCGAGCAAGGCGGTGGCCGCCAGCCACATCCATTTCTTGGCTTGTTTCATTGCTTTGTCTCCTTGGGTTGCTGTTTGAACGGTCGTCCAATCTGGCTTGTCTCGAAGACAGAGCATAGGAAGCTGGGCAGGCTGTGTCGACAGGGTAAGCGCTGAATTTCAGCAAAAAAAGCACACTCGTTCTAATTTGTGCCGACCTGGGGAAAACGCAGATGGGAAAGGGCGGAAGTTTGTTGTAAAAGCACACCTTTCTTACAGATGCGCTTGCGGAAACGGAGCGGGATCTTCGATGCGGATCGGGCGCACAACTCGGCCGATCCGGATGCGTCGCCCCCCTGTACCCAGGCCCTGGAACTGGATGCAAAGCTGCGTGGGTCAACGATCGGTTTCGTGTTCCACCTGCCGCGCAAAGTCCTGCGCAGAGCCCTCGTAAGGCTGGTTGTTGGCATCGAGCAGGCTCTGGCGAATGGAGGGCGAGCGAAGCGCTTGCGCAGTCCATGCGTGCAGGCGCAGCACCACGTGGGCGGGGGTACCCGGTGGGGCAAAGAGCCCGAACAGGGAATCCAGATTCGCGGATGGGTAACCCAGCTCCGCGAGGGTCGGCACCTCCGGGAGTACCGGCAGGCGGCGCGGTGCGCCGACCGCCAAGGCCTTGAAGCGCCCGTCACGCAAGGCGCTGAGCTGGCTCGGTGCGACGTTGGTCGACAGCAGCTCGAAATGGCCACCGAGCGCATCGGTCAATTGCTGCCCGCCACCCTTGTACGGCACATGGGTGATGCGCACGCCCGCAAGCTGACTCACGCGTTGCAGCACGGTGTGCCCGGTCGTGCCTTCGCCTGTCGTCGCCCAGCGCAGCATGCCCGGGTGCTTGCGCGCCGCTTCGACCATGTCGGCGAAAGCCGTTGCGGCCAGCGCGGAGGTGCCCACCAGGAGCAGCGGCGTGCGCATGACACCGGCCACGGGCTGTACCGGCAATGGCGCCGCAGCCGCTGAGGTTGTGGCACGCCGCGCAGCCGCGTGGCGCAGCAGACCCACGGCAGCGGCGGCGGTAAAGACCAGCGTTTGGCCATCGGGCGGACTGCGCTGCAGCAGTTCCAGCGCCAAGGTTCCGCTCGCGCCGGGCCGGTTCTCGACGACGACTGGTGCCTGGAGCGGATCGGCCATGGCTTTGGCCAAGGCGCGCGCCACCAGGTCGCTGACACCGCCGGGTGGATAGGCGACCAGAATTCTGAGACCAGCGCCCGGTCTTGTCCGGGCTGCAGTGGCAGCGGCCCGTGCCGCCGGGGTCACCAGCGATGCGCCCATCAAACCGCTCAGCAGCACGGCCCTGCGCGACCATTGTGGGGTGTTTGCCGGGGTCAGCGCTGGCCATCCGGACATGCGTTCACCTGGCTTTGGCCGCATGGCGCTTGGCCAGCTTTTTTGCCAACGCGATCACCGTTCCCAGCGGGCCATCGCAGTCATGCGCCCGGTACACCAAGGTCAACGGCGCCCAAAGATCGAGGGACGGATCGAGCGAGCGATACACCACGGCATGGCGATGCGATCCTTTGATCGAAGCCGGAACAATGGACAGGCCCACGCCTGCTGCAACCAGGTTCACATTGGTCATCATGCGTTCGACCTCGGCCGCCACTTCCACATGAACCTGGCGTTGTGCACACAGTGCCAGCAGATTGGCATACAGGCCTGGCGCACCGGGCCTGCGCACCAGCACCAGTTTTTCGCCATCGAGCTCATCGAGCATCACGGGCTGGGTGCTGTTGCGTGCCAGCCGGTGGTCCACCGGAATGGCCAGCAGCGCTTCTTCCTGGAGCAGCGGCTCGAACGCCAATCCCTCCGGGTGTGCCACCGGCACGCGCAAAAAGCCGCAATGCAGACGTTGGGCAGCGACGGCTTCGGTGATTTCAGCGGCATTGTTCTCGCTGACGCTCAGCAGGATGTCGGGGTGCGACTTGCGGCAGGTGCGCAGCACTTCCGGGGTGAACGCATGGGCTGCGGCCGAACTGGTGAAGCCCACACGGAGATGGCCCCGTTCACCGCGTGCATACGCCTCGATGCGCTGCTGCATCGCATGAAAGTCGCTAAGCAGTTGCTCGGCCTCTGCGCGCAACGCTTGACCGACATCGGTGAGATCCACGCCTTTGGGGTGGCGGCGAAACAGCGCACTGCCCAGCTCATGCTCCAGCGCCTGAATCTGCTGCGACAACGGCGGCTGCTGGATGCCCAGGCGCTCTGCGGCACGCGTGATATGGCCGCATTCGGCCACCGCAAGAAAATACCGGAGATGACGCAATTCCATATATTCAAAAAGTATGCGGTTGATATCTTAGAAATCTTTGAAATATTTCGCAAGCCGACGAAGAATAGGGAAGCCCTCAAAAACCAAGCGCTGGTGCGGCAGCCTTGCGGGGAGCCGCACCCATAAAAAACACTGGATAGGAGACAAACCATGACATCACATCTGCCCAAATTCGGCCTGCCCCTGCTGGCGCTGCTCGCGCTCAGCGGCTGCGGTGACGGCTCCCTGGTATTGCAAGGGCCCTCCACGTCCAACGAGGCCGCACCCGTGATGGCCACCTGCCCTGCGGATGTGCCCGCCGACGCGAAATGCCTGTCCGGCCGCGACTCCAAGGGCGCGTTCTACATGATCGCCGTGCCGGCAAAGTGGAATGGCATCCTGGTGATGCATGCGCATGGAGGCCCCGATCTCGCCGCGCCCGATCTGGAGCGTTCGATGGAAGACCTGACCCGCTGGTCGATCATGGTGAAATCCGGCTACGCATGGGCGGGTTCCTCCTACCGCCAGGGCGGTGTCGAAGTGCGCGCTGCCGCAGAAGACACGGAACGTCTGCGCGGCATCTTCCGCAAGCATGTCGCGGTCCCCACCAAGACCATCCTGCATGGCCAGTCATGGGGCGCTGGCGTGGCGGCCAAGGGCGCGGAGATGTTCACGGCAGACACCGTGGGCGAGCGTCCCTACGACGGCGTCCTGCTCACCAGTGGCGTGCTGGGTGGGGGCACACGTTCCTACGATTTCCGGCTCGACCTGCGCGTGGTCTACCAGTACCTGTGCGGCAACCATCCACGCCCCAGCGAACAGCCTTACGCACTCAACCTCGGCCTGCCCGCCAATGTCACGATGAAGCAGGCGGATGTAGCGCTGCGTGTGAACGAATGCCTGGCGCTCAACAAGCCCGCTGCCGAGCGCACACCCGAGCAGAAGGCCAAGATCCAGACCATCGTCAATGTGATCAAGATTCCCGAGAGCGCCATCCAGTCGCACATGAACTGGGCGACCATGCACTTTCAGGATATCTCCGCCAAGCGCACCGGCGGCGAGAGCCCTTTCGGCAATGAAGGCGCCGTCTACAACGGCTCTGCCGACGATGCAGCCCTGAACGCCGGCGTGCTGCGCTACAAGGCTAACCCTGCCGCCTACCAGACGTTCGCCACCGACACCGACCCGGTCGGCAAGATTCCTGTGCCGGTGCTGTCGACCAAATGGATCAGCGATCCGACCGCGTTTGTGGAACTCGATTCTCGTTTCCGCGAGGTGATGGATGAAGGCGGCAGTGGTGGCCGTCTGGTGCAGACCTTCACGACCAATGGCACCCACAGCTTCATCAGCGATCCCACCTATCCCACACTGATGGACGCGCTGCTGCAGTGGGTGAACACCGGCACCAAGCCCACACCTGCCAGCATCGCCAGCGCCTGCATCGGCATGGAAGCGACCTACGGCAAGGGCTGTAGCTTTGATGCGGGCTACACGTCACCGGCGCTGTCCACACGCGTCGCTCCGCGTCAGCGTCCGCAGTGATGCCTGCTGGCGCTGGCCCCGGTGGTTGGATTCCGTGCCAACTTGACCCACCGGGACAACGCTAGGAACCATTGCAAGCTACTAATGGTTTTTGCGCTGGTCAAAGCTGTGGTCGGTGCAAATGCCGTGGATTGGGGCTTCGTCACTGATGCGTCTGCACCTCCTGCACAAGGGCAAAATGCCGCAGATATGCGGCTTGATACCTTATTGAAAATCTGCGCAGAAGTGGGCCAATCGGCAGTGGAAAAACGTCAGCCATGTTGCGGTGGCTGACGGTGGAGGCAGAGACACCTAATAGCTGGCAATGCGCAATTCCAGCATTCGACAGCATTGCAACTCAACGATGAGCAGTGCCTATGTCTCGTCAATGGCGCGGGGCGAGTGCGCTGGTTTGGAGGACGCATCGGCCAGGGCAGCTTCACCACCGCTCAGATAACGGCCCAACCACTTCCTGGCTGTCTGCGCTGTGACGCCTAGGGCAAGGGCAGCTTGGGTGGCACCCTGGCCATGAATGGTCATCTGTTTAACCATCTCAAGTCGGCGGGCGAAGGTAAGTCGGGCATGCTTATGGGTGTTCATCCGGATGGGTGTCCTGAGTAGGTTGGGTGTTTGGCGACTTCCAGTCTCTCAAATCCAACCCGGATGAACACCGGATACAACCAATTGAAGCTTCTAATCTAGCAATTCACGATGGGTTCCAGCGTACATCGCCTCTGGTGTTTGGCACAGACTGGTACACCCCGGCGTTAGCTTCAATCTTGCGATCTTTAGGCTCAAAAACGCAATCAAAAAGCTCCTCGACCTCACCCCAACTTTTTTTCGCCTGCCACATCGTCAAGAATGCACGACTCACATCTACCGCGCTCGGGCTAATCTGAGATGTGTGGAGCCCCAAGGCTTTTGTCGTGTCTTGCTCATCATGCAGGGAGCTGGATTGCTTCGCGTAGCTGTGAAACTGCTGTATCTGTCCCGGTTTATCAAAACCAGTGGATCCACACTGTGCACCAGGCTCTTGTCCACGCACGGCATGCGCGTTGGAAAAGCTATCCTGAACCATGTGCAGCAGCACTCCGATTGCCACTTCATCCAGATCCTTGCGAACCTCAACAATGCCAGTTGCAAATAAATTCATGGTTGTTAAGTCACCAGGAAAGTATGTTGCCATCTTTGCGTTACCCAAGTCTCTGATAAATACGCCCGTGGGCGTAGAACCAAGGGCAACACCCCACAAAAATTCAGCCCAGATCTTCATACGGTCTACTGTTTCACCCGCCGTTTCACCGTCATATGCGCCCATTGAGTGCATGAACTGGAGGTCACCGTAGTGCGATCGATACAGCATATAGTCACCGGGCCCGAATGCAGGCTCTTTGAGATGAGCTTTCCTTTTGGCCTGTGACCCTGCATCCGAGAACAGGCCCCACCAGCATGTGGGTTGAGAGGTTGATCGCAAGGTGATACGAACATCACAGCCTTTGATTCTTGGGGGGGATTTGGTGTTTAGCAGAAAGGGTGGGTCATCTGGCCATCGAACTCCATAAAGAAGGGTCCGATTCTCACGGACAGCCTCAATGGTGACGCATTCGTCTTCGTATCCCATTGCTGCGCTGCAGCCAATGGCTGCCAGCGTAATGGACTCGTGCACAGGGGATTTCAGAACAGGGATGGCCGAACCAACAACCCAGTGTCCAAGATAATCAAGCACCGGATTTCGGCCAAGGGAGGATATCTTTCGATCTACGTCACTGACTTTGGGGAGTACCTGAAAAGAGTTCGCGTTTGAAACTGTCGCAGCGGCTGCGCTAAGAACAAAAAATACACGCAAGTATGTGAAAATTTTGTGATTTCTCATGGAAGCTCCCTGCTGTCACTAATTAAAAATCTATCCGCTTTCACACTATAGCTCGTGTCACCTTCTTGCATATTTACATGACTTGGCGTCCCAATCGGATAGAGCTTCAGAGAATTTTTGTTGGTATGGCAATCGATAAAGTGATCTAAATATCGATATGACATGTTTGGATGGTATGGGAAACCTTCAAACGTAGATGGAACCAAGGTAGAGATCAAATGAACTGTCTCTCGTATTAATGAATGTCAATGATTCGCTGTGACTGCTATTTCCTCCAATAATGAGGATGGACAAGGCGCTCATGCGTTCAGTCGCTGGGTGTGCCGGAGGGGCGCTGCTTGAACATTCGGTTGATCCTGATGCTCAGCCCCCACGCCATCGCCGCCAATATGGCGCTGCCCGTGATCGAGCCCAAAGAACGGTTAGAAAAGGAGGGGCTGAAAAGCGACCGGTGAACGGTGCTGGCCAGCGTGCGATCTGCCGGCGCAACCCAGGGGATGCCCGCTTCTGGGCTGTGGAGCCTACAGAACGCATACAACAAGGCACAGCAGGCCAAGCCAAGCAGCGTGCAACGCTGTGCAATTTTGGCGAGTCGAACAGACTTCCATCCGTATGCGATCAGCGGCAGCAACCACAGGGCAATGCCCGGCTGCACATAGCGTTTGACGTTATCCAGACCTGGCTGGTAGGCATCCGAAAGTGACGCGGTGGCTGCATGGAAATACACCCCTGCGGCGTAGGCCAGCATGAACGAGAAGGTGGCCGTGACTTCCAAATGCAGCCATGGCGATAGAGGGCGGTTGACAGGGCGCATGCGCGGATTATCAAAGCGCGCATCAGCAGGAGGATGAAGTCAGTGTGAACTCGAAACACGGCTCACTGGGCCGTGTTTCTGCGTCTGTCCTCAGCCTGGTGCTGCCCGCACACACACCAGCGCATCCACCTGGTCCAGCAGCAACTGCAGATGCCGCTCGCGCAAGGTGTCGCCTAGAAGGTCCACCTGCAGCAGGCTGCGCCAGGTGGCGGCGTGGTCGATGCGAAAGCCGCTGAGGGCGGAGATCAGGTAGTGCACATCGGTGGCAGTGACGTCAGGCTTGAATAGGCCCTGGGCCACGCCGCGCTCCAGGATGCGTTCCAGCGGTGTCAGGGCCGCGCGGCGCAGCGATTCGTTGTTGGAGACTTGGCCGAGCATTTCGCCGCCCTGGAAGTTCTCCTGCAGCACCAGGCGGGTGAAGGCCTGGTTGTTGGCGTGGTAGTCAAAGCTCTTCTGGGCCAGCGCATGCAGCGCTTCCAAGGGCTCCAGGGCATCCAGGTTCAGGCTTTCTTCGGAGGCGCGGATGTCGGTGTAGCTTTGCTCGATGACGGCCAGGTACACATCCTTCTTGTTGCCGAAGTAGTAGTACAGCATGCGCTTGGCGCAGCCGGCCTTGGCCGCAATGCGTTCGAGCCGGGCGCCGTCATAGCCATAGTTGGCAAACTCGGTCTTGCCGGCATCGAGCAGCGCCTGGCGCATGCCGGCCGATGCGCCGGGGTCGTCTGCCTGGGGGTCTTGTGGGGGTGGCTCTTGCTGGCCTTGCTGCTTGCTCACTGCCGGATCTCCGTGGACACAAGCGGGCAAGCGTAACATGCGCGCTCCTTGCCGAGGCCGGGGCACAAAAAAGCCATGGCTTGCAGTGCAGGCCATAGCGCTTTTCGGGTCAGGGGCAGGGCAACCCCTGCGTGCTTACCGGGCCTTGTCAGGCAAGGCGTAGGCGATCACGTAGTCGCCACGGTCGGGCGACTGGCGCGCGCCGCCGGCGGAGATCAGCACATACTGCTTGCCGGTTTTGGGCGATTGGTAGGTCATCGGGCCGCCCTGGCTGCCCACCGGCAGGCGGCTTTTCCAGATCTCCTGGCCGTTGGCGGTGTTCCAGGCGCGCAGGTAGTAATCCTGCGTGCCGGCAAAGAACACCAGGCCGCCCTGGGTCGACAGGCTGCCGCCCAGGGTGGGCAGGCCGACTGGCAACGGCAGGCGCATCTTGATGCCCAGCGGGCCGGTGTCCTGTACGGTGCCCACCGGCACTTGCCAGACCACCTGCTGGGTCTGCATGTCGATGGCCGAGAGCGTGCCGAAAGGCGGCTTCTGGCAGGGGATGCCCAGCGGTGACATGAAGCGGTCCTTGATCACCGCATAGGGCGTGCCGCCCAGCGGCACCTGGCCCATGCCGGTGTTGGGCTGCTCGCCGCCGTCGGACAGCGTGGCCTTGGGCTTTTGCGGCATCATCTGCACCCACAGGCCCAGGCGCATGTCGTTCACAAAGATCAGGTGGTTGTTCGGATCGGCCGAGATACCGCCCCAGTTCATGCCGCCCAGCGATCCGGGGAAGCTCAGCGATACATCGGTGGACGGTGCCGTGAACAGGCCTTCATAGCGCATCGATTTGAACTTGATGCGGCAGACGAGCTGGTCCAGCGGCGTGGCACCCCACATGTCGGCTTCGGTCAGGGTCTGGGTGCCAATCTGCGGCATGCCGACGGACACGCGCTGGGTCGCCGCGTATTTTTCGCCAGGGATGCCTGCGGGCTTGACCGGCACATCGTCCACCTGGGTCAGCGGCTGGCCGCTTTGGCGGTCCAGCACAAAGATCTGGCCGGCCTTGGTGCCCACGACCAGCGCGGGCGTGGTGCTGCCATCTTTTGCCGGGAAGTCGATCAGCGTCGGGGCCATCGGAATATCAAAATCCCAAAGATCGTTGTGCACGGTCTGGTAGACCCATTTCTCATGGCCGTTGGCGGCATCGAGCGCCAGGATGGACGCACCGTACTTCAGATCGGCTGCAGAGCGGGGCACGCCATACAGATCGACCGAGGGCGAGCCCATCGGCAGGTAGACGGTGTTGGAGCTCGGATCGTAGGTGGTACCGGCCCACACATTGGCGGATGAGCGTGTGTAGGTGGCGCCAGGGGCCAGCACCTCGTTGGGCGTGTTGGAGCCCGCATCAAAGGCCCAGCGCAGCGCGCCGGTCATCACGTCAACGCCACGGATGACGCCGCCGGGCATATCGACCTGCACGTTGTCGGCGACACGGCCGCCGATCACGATGGTGGTGCCGGCCACGGTGGGGGCCGAGGTGAGGGTGTAGTAAGCGGGGTTGGCAATGGTGCCCAGGCCTCGCTTCAGATCGACAATGCCCTGGTTGCCAAATCCGGCGCAGAGCTCGCCGTTGTCGGCGTTGATGGCAAACAGGCGCGCGTCGATGGTGTTCATCACAATGCGGCGCTGGCACTGGTCGCCAGCGGGCAGCACAACGGGCTGCACGGGCGACGAGCCCGCTACCTGCGGCACCGGCAGCGGCGCATTGGCATCAAAGTAGGCCAGGCCCCGGCAGCGTTCCCAGACACCGCCCACATGCGAGTTGGTGTCGTGGCGCCACAGCTGCTTGCCGGTATCGGCATCCAGCGCAATCACGTTGTTGCTGGGCGTGCAGACAAACACCTTGTCACCCACTTGCAGCGGCGTGGTCTGGTCTTCGGCACCGGCGCCGGTGGATTGGGGCACATCGCCGGTGCGGAAGGTCCAGGCCACTTGCAGCTGGTTGACGTTGTCCACATTGATCTGGTCCAGCGCCGCAAAGCGGTCATTGTTCGTGCTGTTGCCATAGTGGCTCCAGTCCTTTTGCGCGCTGGCGGCATCCACCGGCTTGCGGCTGATGGTGGCCTGGTTCTGCACCTCGGGGTGGATCTGGAACATGGAGGCAAAGCTCACCAGGCCCACGAGCAGCAGCACGCCTGCCAAAGCCAGCGGGCCCTTGTTGCCGCGAGCGCGCGGAGCGCCGCCTTGCAGCAGCGGCAGGCAGGCGCTGACCACCGCTGCGCCAAAGGTCATCGCCAGCAGGCGCGAGACCAGGCTCCAGTAGTCCAGGCCCACCTCGGCCAGGGCCCACAGCACGGTGGCCGCAAAGGTGGCCAGGTAGAGCCAGCCGCCCGAGCGGCGGCCGCGCAGCACCTGCACACCCGACAGCAGCAGGCCCAGGCCCGCCAGCAAAAAGTACCAGCTGCCGCCCAGGCTGATGAGTTTGCCGCCGCCGACCAGGAAGGCCAGGCCGGCCATGGCCAGCACTGCGCCCAGCACGCCGAGCAGCAGGCGCACGGCCAGTGACGGTTCACGCGCTTGTTGTGTCATATCGATCCTCGAATCTGTCTTGGGCCTGGCAGGCGCAGGGGCCCTCTGCACAAGGCCAGGAATAGGCGCTGTGCAGAGGGCCCTGAGCAGTCGCTGCTACAGACCTTGTCTTGTGTGAGAAAAAATGTCCATTGTGGTGAGAAATAAAGTCCATCGCTGCCTGGTGTGTACCGGACATTTCAAAAATTTCTGAAATCAATAGCTGCTGAGCCGCCCCGGGCGGGCGCAGAAGCCAGCAAGAAGGGCGCTGAAACGGCGAGGTATTCAGGCGCTGAAGTGCTGCTTCATCAGTGGCTTCAGAATCCCGTGCACGGCCTTGACCAGGCGGTTGTGCGGCCGCGCTGCCGGCGTGGCCAGCACGATGCGGTTGCGGATCACCGGATGGCTGACCTGGGCGGTGAACACCGGCGCGCTGCCCGGCCAGGTCTTGACGGCGCTGGCGGGGACGACCGAGCAGCCCACATTGCGCGCGACCAGGGACAACACCATCTTGATGGAATCGACCTCGGCCACGATGCGCAGCGGCAGCTGCTGGTCCTCCACCGCATCGTCAAAAATCATGCGCAGCGCCTGCGGGCGGCTGGGCAGCACCAGCGGGTAATCCACCAGCTGGGCGACCTTGACCCGCTCGGGCAACGGCCGGGTGCTGATCAGCACCAGCGGTTCGCGCGTCAGCGGCTCGGTCAACAGCTGCGGCGTGGGGCTGGGGTCAAACAGCACGGCCACATCGAGGCGGTCGGCCAGCAGCCATTCGCGCAGCCGAATGCTCAGGCTCTCTTCGACAATGATCGAGGCATCGGGGCAGGCCTGCAAAAACTGCTGCACCACATCGGGTGTGATCAGGCTGGCCACCAGCGGCGGCAAACCCAGCCGTACCTTGCCGCGCGGGCTTTGCAGGCGGTTGGCCATGTCGGCCTTGGCGGCATCCACGGCCGCGCTGATGCTGCGCCCATGGGCCAGCATGGCTTTGCCCGATTCGGTCAGCCGCACGCCCCGGCCATGGCGCTCGAGCAGCGGCTGGCCCAGCTCGGCCTCCAGCAGCTGCACCTGGCGGCTCAAGGTTGGCTGGCTCAGGTTCAGCGCCGCAGCGGCCTTGCTGTAGCTTTGGGCCTGGGCCACCGCCATGAAGTACTGCAAGCGCACAAAATCCATGCATCATCTCTATATCTGATATTTGGATTTTATAGGTGATCAAGAAGTTGGCAGTTCCACAATGCGCCCAAGACGACTCTTTGATGGCCTTGCATGAACGCCCCGACTCCCGACCTCCAGCAGCCCGTACAGACCTATATGCTGGCGCCCTCGCGCCCCAGCCTGGTGCTGCCCGCCGGCAGCTGCGACAGCCATGTGCATGTGTTTGGACCGGTGCATGCCTTTCCCTATGCAGCGCAACGCAGTTTCACCCCTGCCGATGCCGGCAAGGACACCTTGTTCGCGCTGCACCGCCATCTGGGCATCAGCCGCTGCGTGATCGTGCAATCGGCCTGCCATGGCTATGACAACCGCGTGGTCGAGGATGCGATTGCCCACGGAGGCGGCCGCTACCTGGGTGTGGCGCTGGTGCCGCTGTCGGTTACGCATGCCGAGCTGCAGCGCCTGGCGGTGGCCGGCTTTCGGGCGATCCGCTTCAACTTCATGAAGCACCTGAACACCGGCGCCTCGGTCGAGGACGTGGTGGCCTTGACGCCGATGCTGGCCGAGCTGGGCATGCATCTGCAGATCCATTTTGAGAGCGCACTGGTCCACAGCCTGGGCCCTGTGCTGCAGCAATCGGCCTGCCCGGTGGTGATCGACCACATGGGCCGCGTCGATGCTACGCTGGGCCGCGAAGGGGCCGATTTCCAGGCACTGCTGCGGCTTCTGGAGCAGCCGCTGTTTTACGTCAAGGTCAGCGGTATCGACCGTATCGATGCGACACCGCCTTACCAGCACGGCATTGCGCGTGCGCAGGAGCTGGTGGCCCATGTGCCCGACCGCGTGCTCTGGGGCAGTGACTGGCCCCACCCCAACCACACCCATGTGCCCGATGACGGCATGCTGGTCGATGCGCTGGCGCAGTTCAGCCCCAACCCGGCGCATCTGCAGGCCTTGCTGGTGGACAACCCCCAGCGCCTCTACCGCTTTGCTGTCTGAAAAATTCGCGAGGAACCAGCATGCCGATTTTTGATGCCCACACCCCCGTCAACCCGCAAGGCCGTCTGGCCGGCAAGGTGGTCTACATCACCGGCGCCGGGGCCGCAGGCGCCGGCTGGGGCAATGGCCGCGCCACCGCGATCCGCTTTGCGCAGGAAGGCGCGCTGGTGTTTGGCGTGGACCGCAATGCCGAGGCGCTGCGCGAGACCGAAGACAGCATCCGCAGCGCCGGCGGCCAGTTTGTGGCGGGCCACTGCGATGTGATGGACCCGGCGTCGATCGCGGCATCGGTGCAGGCCTGCCAGGCGGCGCTCGGGCGCATCGATGTGCTGGTCAACAACGTGGGCGGCTCGGCCAAGGGCGGACCCGTGGAGATGGACGAAGCGGTCTGGGATGCCCAGCTGGACTACAACCTCAAAAGCGTGTTTCTGTGCTGCAAGGCGGTGCTGCCGCTGATGCAGGCGCAGGGCGCGGGCAGCATCGTCAATATCTCATCGACCTCGGGCATGCGCTGGACCGGCGCGGCGCAGATTGCCTATGCATCGAGCAAGGCGGCGGTGATCCAGTTTTCCAAGGTGCTGGCCGTGCAGTACGCGCCGCACCGCATCCGCGTGAACACCGTCGTGCCCGGCCAGTTGCACACGCCCATGGTCGAGACCCGCTTGGCCGGCCAGCGCGCGGGGGGCGATGTCGAGGCGTTGCTGGCCCAGCGCCAGGCGCGCATTCCGCTGCCCTTCATGGGTGATGGCCGCGACACCGCCAATGCGGCGCTGTTTCTGGCCTGTGACGAATCGCGCTTTGTGACGGGCACCGAGATTGTGGTGGACGGCGGTATGACCGTGCGCTGCGGATAAAGCAAGACTGATCAAGGAGACAACCATGCGATTCCAAGCCTTTCCCTCGGCCCGCCAGTGGCTGCATGCCGCCATGCTGGGCGCCGCGCTGGGCTGCGCCAGCAGCGCGATGGCGCAAAGCGATATGACACGCCTCTTGGTGGCCTTTCCGCCAGGCGGCCCGGTGGACTTCATTGCGCGCAGCATGTCGCAGCAGCTGGCCAAGGAACTGGGCCACCCGGTGATTGTGGAAAACAAGCCCGGCGCCAACGGCGCGATTGCCGCGGACAGCGTGATCCGCTCGGCACCCGACGGCAAGACCCTGTGGCTCACCAGCGTGGGCGCGGTGGCCATCAACCCCGCGCTCTACCCCAAGCTCAACTACAAGCCCGCCAGCGATCTGGTGCCCGTCTCGCTGGTGGTCAACAATGTGGAGATCATGGTGGTCAACGCGCAGACCAGCTTCAAGGACGGCAAGGACTTTGTGCAGGCTGCCAGCCAGCGCAAGGACAAGCCGATGACGATGGCGTCCTCGGGCACCGGCAGCGTGCCGCATCTGGCGGCCATCCAGCTCAATGAATCGGCCGGCCTGAACCTGATGCATGTGCCCTACAAGGGCGCGGCCCCCGCCATCACCGATCTGATGGCCGGCCATGTCGATGGCTTTTTTGGTGATATTCCCGGCCTGGTGGGCGCCATCGACAGCGGCAAGTTCCGGCCCGTGGGCATTGCTGCTGCCAAGCGCAGCGCCCGCTATCCGAATGTGCCCACGTTCGACGAGCTGGGCTACAAGGGTGTGGATTCGAACAACTGGTATGCGGTGTTTGCACCCAAGGGCACCAGCGCCCAGGTAGCGGCCAGCCTGAGCCGCGCCATCCATGCGGCCTTGCATGCGCCCGATGTGCAGCGCAAGATCGAGGCCTCCGGTGCCGAGGTGGTGGGCTCCAGCCCCGAGGCGCTGGCCCAGCAGCTGGCGACCGACACCGAGAAGTGGACGGCCATCATCCGCCGCAACCGCATCACCCCCGATTGAGATGGAAAGACCGACATGCGCATAGAAGCGATTGAGCCAGGCACCCGCAGTGCCCTGGCGGAGTTGGAGCAACAGATCCAGGCCGAGCGTGGCCGCATCTCGCCGCTCTACCAGGTGCTGCTGCACAGCCCCGCCATTGCCAAGGGCTGGGAGCAGATGCTCTCTGCGGTACGCAACTACAGCAGCATCGATGCCGGGCTGCGCGAGCTGATCATCCTGCGGGTAGCCATGCTCAACCAGGCCGCCTATGAGTTCGATGCCCATGTGCCGCATGCGCTCAAGGCCGGCGTGACCCAGGCTGCCATCGATGCGACGCGCGACACCGGCACCGCTGCCAGCCCGGCCTGGGATGACCTGCAGCAACTGGCCATTGCGGTGACCGATGCGCTGACCCGCGATCTGCAGGTGCCCGAGCCGCTGTTTGCCCAGGTGGCTGCGCGCTTCAGTGCGCAGGAGCAGGTGGAGCTGTTTGCCACCATCGGCGCCTACAACATGGTGTCGCGCTTCTTGAACGCCTTTGAGATTGGCCACTGATGTCCACACCCGCCATCGACAGCCTGCTGCTGCGCTGCACGCCAGTGGCGCATGCAACTGCCACCACGCTGGCGCAGACCGCCCTGGCGCTGCTGCGCCAGGACTTGGCCGATCTGCGTTTGCTACGTGTGGCCCAGCAGCCGCAAGGCACCGCCTATCTGTACTTTGCACTTGGCAGCCCGCAGCCGCTGAGCGCTGATCAAACAGTGCAGGCCGAGCGCCGTTTGCAGAATGCGGGCATCGCCGGCCTGGCGGCTTGCGAGCTATCGCGCCTGCAACTGGTGATGCACTGCACCGGCCCCGCCCTGGGCGAGGCCACACCCGTGCACTATGCCGTCGAAATGGACCCCGAGAGCGGCTGGCAGGACGAGCTGTTTGCCTGGTATGACCAGGAGCATCTGCCCGGTCTGGCCAGCGTGGCGGGCACCGCACAGGCCTTTCGTTACCTGAACCTGGACCATGGCCCGCTGTCGCTGGCCTGCTATGACCTGGTCGATGCGGAGGTGATGGGCTGCCCGGCTTGGCTGGCGGTACGGGGGACAGAGTGGAGCGCGCGGGTGCGGCCGCATTTCACGAATACACGGCGTACGATGTTTGATACGCAGGCGCTGCCTTAGGAGGCCGCCACCGGCGAGCACAGCTCCACCAGGCTGCCATCCGGGCAGCGCACATAGGCCACCACCTGGCCCCAGGGCTTGGTGGTCGGTGCAGCCAATGCCGTTGCGCCGGCGGCCAGTGCACGTTCGTAGGCCGCAGCGACATCGCCGCTGACCAGTGCAATCTCCACACCCAGCGGTTGGGCCGATTCAGAGGCTGCCACATGGCCGCCGCTGAAATTGGCATGGCCCAGCGCGTGGTCGGCAAAGGCCAAGGTGGTGGCGCCCGTGTCCAGCTCGCCATAGCTGCCCGACGGGTGCAGAAAACGGGTGGCCAGGCCAAAGGCCTGTGAGAAAAAAGCCAGCGATGCCGCAACATCGGGCACGTAGATGATGGTGTAACCGAACTGCAGTGCTTGCATGGCGAATGCCTTATGGAGAACAGATGCTGAAACCTGCGCCAGCTGGCCATGCAGCGCTGGATGCGTGCATGAAGGCAAGCTTTGCAGAGGACTGTTAGCGGCTGCTGCAGGCCTTGCAGGTCTGCAAGGCCAGGCGGTGCAGTGCCTGCCAGCCATTGGCCGGCCACTCGGGCACCTTCAGCCCCTTGACGATGCCATCGACCGCATGGGCCGAGTGCAGCAGGCGGGCGACGGTGGCATCGCTGATGCGGGGCAGCACGCGCTCGAAATGGCGCTCCTTGTTGCCCCAGACGCGGTTCTCGCGCAGGGCCATCGGCATGGGTCGGCCATTGCGCAGCGCGTCCTTGACCCGTTTCATCGCGCGGATGTCTTCGGCCAGCGCCCAGTGCACCAGCACCTCGGCCTCACCTTCGGCCTGCAGGCCGTTGAGCATGCGCTCGGTGCGCAGCACCTGGCCGGACAGCACGGCATCCGAGAGCTTGAACACGTCATAGCGGGCAACGTTCAGCACCGCCTGCTCGACCTGTTCAAAGCCGAGCTCGCCCGCCGGGTAGAGCAGGCCGAGCTTTTGAATTTCCTGGTGGGCGGCGAGCAGGTTGCCCTCGACCCGGTCGGCAAAAAAGGCCAGGGTGCGCTGGCCTTCTTCACCGGCTTTGACATGCTGCTTTTGCTGCTGCAGGCGCTGGGCGATCCAGGCAGGCAGTGCGGCCCGCTCGATGCTGTCGATCTGCACGGTGACGCCATGCGACTCCAGCGCGGCAAACCAGGCACCGGTCCTGGTGGCCTTGTCCAGGCGCGGCAGCACCACAATAGTCAGGGTGCTGTCATTGTCCACGCTGCTGCTGACCAGCTGCTGCAGCGCCGTGCTGCCTTCCTTGCCGGGCTTGCCGCTGGGGATGCGCACTTCGATGATCTGCTTGTCGGCAAACAGGCTCAGGCTGCCACCGGCTGCCAGCACCGCGCTCCAGTCGAAATGGGCACCGGCGACGGTAAAGCTGCTGCGCTCGGTATAGCCGTTGGCGCGCGCGCTGGCGCGGATGGCATCCACGGCCTCTTGCACCAGCAGGGGCTCGTCGCCATGCACGGTGTACAGAGACCGCAGCCCCTTGCCCAGCTGGGCACTCAACTGATTCAACGGCACTTGCATGCTTGGTGGCGCTTCCCGGGCTGCGGGGCCGCAGCGCTTGTCATTCGGTAGGGGTGACGGACTTGACGATGGCCAGGCGGCGCACGATCTGCTGAACGATGTCGGTCTGCATGTTGCGGTAGAGCATTTCCTCTTCGTTGGCCTTGGACAGCGCGTAGGTTTCCAGGTAGCTGATTTCGCGGTACTGCATCAGCTCGGAATCGGGCACATAGAGCCCGCCCTTGGCATCACGCACCCGAAAGCGCGTGATCAGGCGGATCTGCAGCTCGCGCACCTCGCCGGCCGCATTGCGCGAGACGACGACGCGCTCGCGGCGCTGGCCCAGGTCATCGAAGATGGCCTCGGCCTGCGTGGCCTGGGTCGGGTCGCGCAGCACCTGCAGGCTGCCGGCAGCCTCCAGGTGGCGTTGCAGTTCTTTGAGGAAGGCCGAATTGGCGCTGCCGTTCAAATACAGCGATTTGAAGGCGAAATCCACCGATCCGCGCAGTTTGAAGCCGCATGCCGCCAGCAGCGGCACGCTTGCCAGGGCAGTAAGCAGCGTGCGTTTTTGCATGGCGCTTAGACTACCACGTTCACCAGGCGGCCCGGCACGATGATGACTTTCTTGGGCACCGCGCCATTGGCGATTTTCTGGAAGTCTTCATTGGCCAGAGCAGCGGCTTCAATCGTGGCCTTGTCGGCACCGGCGGCCACGACGATCGAGCCGCGCAGCTTGCCGTTGACCTGCAGCATCAGCTCGATTTCGTCCTGCACCAGCGCCTGGGCATCGACCTCGGGCCAGGCGGCATCCAGCAGGCCCCCGAAGGCCTGCTGGTAGCCCAGCGCATCCCACAGCACCTGCGTCAGGTGAGGGGTGGCCGGGTAGAGCGCACGCAGCAAAATGCCAAAGCCCTCGACCAGCGCAGCACGGCCGCCTTCGCTGTCCACGGCCTTGAAGTCTTCCAGCGCGTTGATCATCTTCATCGCGCCCGACACCACGGTGTTGTACTGCATGCGGCTGTAGTCATAGGCCACCTGCTTGAGCACGGTGTGGATCTCCAGGCGCAGCGCCTTGGCTTCCTTGCCAAAGGCGGCACTGGCAGCGTTGGCTGCCTGGGCGCGGGCAGCATCGAACTCAGCCGCATGCAGCTTGCTGCCGAAGTTGTAGACCCGGCGCAGGAAGCGGTAGCTGCCTTCGACGGCCGACTCGTTCCACTCCAGGGTCAGCTCGGGCGGCGCGGTGAACATCGTGTAGAGGCGCGCGGTGTCGGCGCCGTACTTTTCGATCAGGTCCTGCGGATCGACACCGTTGTTCTTGGACTTGGACATGGTGCCCACGCCCTCGTAGTCGATCGCGGTGCCTTCAGGCAGCAGGCCATCGGCGCTGTCCACGGCAACCTTGAGCTTGGCGCCCACGGCCTTGCCGGTCTCGTCAAACACCTGCTCCACATCCTTGGGCCAGAAGTATTCCTTGCCGCCCTTGGCGGTGCGGCGGCTGTAGATGTGGTTGAGCACCATGCCCTGGGTCAGCAGCTTGGTGAAGGGCTCGTCGACCTTGACCAGGCCCAGGTCACGCATGACCTTGGTCCAGAAGCGGGCGTACAGCAAGTGCAGGATCGCATGCTCGATGCCGCCGATGTACTGGTCCATCGGCATCCAGTAGTCAGCGCCGTCGGCCACCATCTTCTCGCTGTTCTTGGCATCGCAATAGCGCATGAAGTACCAGGACGAATCCACGAAGGTGTCCATGGTGTCGGTCTCGCGGCGGGCAGGCTTGCCGCAGCAAGGGCAGACCACGCCAGCGTGGAAGGCTTCGCTCTTGATCAGCGGGTTGCCGGAGCCATCGGGCACCAGGTCTTGCGGCAGCACGACCGGCAGGTCCTTCTCAGGCACCGGTTGGGCACCGCAGTCTTCGCAATGGATGATCGGGATCGGCGTGCCCCAGTAGCGCTGGCGGCTCACGCCCCAATCGCGCAGGCGCCAGGTGGTCTTGAGTTCGCCCAGGCCCTTGGCTTCGAGCGCCTTGGCCACCGCTTGCACGCCTTCCTTGTAGTGCAGGCCATCAAAGGCGCCCGATTCGATGAGGACGCCGCGATCCTTGTCGCCATACCAGTCATGCCACTGCTGCTTGTCGTAGGGGCCTTCGCCTTCCACGGCGACCACCTGGCGGATCGGCAGGCCGTATTTGTTGGCAAACGCAAAGTCGCGCTCGTCGTGGGCGGGCACGCCCATCACGGCGCCGTCGCCATAGCTCATCAGCACATAGTTGCCGATCCAGACCTCGACCTGCGCGCCGGTGATCGGGTGGGTGACGAACAGGCCCGTGGGCTTGCCTTCCTTTTCCTTGACGGCGAGTTCGGCCTCGGTGGTGCCGCCCTTCTTGCATTCTTCGATGAAGGCGGCCAGCTCGGGGTTGGTGGCGGCGGCATGCAGGGCCAGCGGGTGCTCAGGCGCCACGGCGCAGAAGGTCACGCCCATGATGGTGTCGGCACGCGTCGTGAAGACATACATCTTGCCGTCGCCGATCAAGCTGCCGTCGGCGTTCTTCACGTCATGCGTGAACGCAAAGCGCACGCCGGCGCTCTTGCCGATCCAGTTTTCCTGCATCAGGCGCACCTTGTCGGGCCAGCCGGTCAAGGTTGCCTTGTCGTTGCCCATTTGCACATGGTCCAGCAGCTCTTGCGCGTACTGGGTGATGGCCAGGTAGTAGCCCGGGATCTCGCGCTTTTCCACCAGCGCGCCGGTGCGCCAGCCACGGCCGTCGATCACCTGCTCATTGGCCAGCACGGTCTGGTCCACCGGGTCCCAGTTCACGGTCTGGGTCTTGCGGTAGGCGATGCCCTTTTCCAGCATCTTCAGGAACAGCCACTGGTTCCACTTGTAGTAGTCGGGGTCGCAGGTGGCGACCTCGCGGCTCCAGTCGATGGCCAGACCCATCGCCTGCATCTGCTTTTTCATGTAGGCGATGTTGTCGTAGGTCCACTGCGCAGGCGGCACGCTGTTCTTGATCGCGGCGTTCTCTGCGGGCAGACCAAAAGCATCCCAGCCCATTGGCATCAGCACGTTGTAGCCCTGCATGCGCAGCTGGCGCGTCAGCATGTCGTTGATCGTGTAGTTGCGCACATGGCCCATGTGCAGCTTGCCGCTGGGGTAGGGCAGCATCGAGCAGGCGTAGAACTTTTTCTTGCCCGCGTCCTCGGACACGCGGTAGGCATCTTGGGCTTGCCACTGGCTTTGCGCGGCGGCTTCTACGTCGGAGTGGTTGTATTTTTCTTGCATGGAACTGGTCAGGAAAAAGCGGCCGCCCACGGGCTTTCCGGGGCGAGGTCAATTGGGCAAAGATTGTAGGCCCATCGCCATAGCCCGTGGATCGCGAGTGCCGCACGCTCGGGTGCGGTTATCCAGTGCATGTAAAAATAAATGGCTACCTCTTTATCGATAGCCAATTCTGTGATGGCGGCGCGCCCTTGGCCGTGCCGGCTGCATCCCCCATTTCCACCCGATTCATCCTCCCCCTCTTTGAAAGGACCTTGCCTCGTGACCTGGGAAACCCTGGAAAAATTTGAACCCTGGATGCAAACGGCCGCCGGACTGGCGGCCTTGGTGTTGCTGGCCTATGCGCTGCGCCTGGTGGTGCGTCTGGCCCTGCTGCAGATCGTGCCGCGCTTTCGCGCCAGCCTGGGCGCGGTCTGGCTGCGTACCTTGCTCGACAACCGCATCCTCGTGCGCGTGGCGCAGATCGTGCCCTCGCTGGTCGTTCAGACGGGGATTGCCGCCGTGCCGCACCTGCCGGTCATTGCCAGCACGGTGATCCGCAATGTGGCCATTGCCGTGACGGCGCTGCAGGTGGCGCGCCTGCTCTGCGCGATCATGGACAGCATCCAGGAGGCCAATGAGAGCCAGCTGGAGGCCGAACAAAGCACACGCTCGGTCAAAAGCTATGTGCAGCTGGGCAAGATGCTGGTGATGGTGGTCGCGGGCATCGTGATGGTGGCCACGTTGATCGACCGCTCGCCGCTGATTCTGCTCAGCGGCCTGGGTGCCATGTCGGCGGTGCTGATGCTGGTGTTCAAGGACACGATCCTGTCGTTCACTGCCGGTGTGCAGCTGGCCAGCAATGACATCCTGCGCGTGGGCGACTGGCTGGAGATGAACCAGGTCGGCGCCGATGGCGCCGTGGTGGACATGGCGCTCAACACCGTCAAGGTGCGCAACTGGGACAACACCATCACCACCATCCCCACCTGGCGTTTGATGAGCGACAGCTTCAAGAACTGGCGCGGCATGTCGGAATCGGGCGGCCGCCGCATCAAGCGGCCCCTGTGCATCGACACCACCTCGGTGCGCTTTCTGACCCGTGCCGAAATCGCCGAGCTGAGCCATATCGCGCTGCTGCGCCCTTACCTGGAAAGCAAGGTCGCCGAGATCACCGCGTACAACCAGGATTTTTCCGCCAAGGCCCCGGACATGGCCGACGAGATCGTCAACCTGCGCCAGCTCACCAATATCGGCACCTACCGCGCCTACTGCAATGCCTACCTGCAGGCCCACCCCAAACTGCGCAAGGACATGACCTTGATGGCCCGCGCCATGGAGCCGACCAACCAGGGCTCGCCGCTGGAGATATACGCCTTTACCGACACCACCGCCTGGCTGGAATACGAGGCCATCCAGGGCGATATCTTTGACCACCTGATTGCCATCCTGCCGGAGTTCGGCCTGCGCGTGTTCCAGGTGCCCTCGGGCAATGACATGCAGGTGGCGCTGCGCCAGCACGAGGTGCAGGCCCTGCAGCGCTGAGCCTGCCTGTTGCCTAGCGGCGCGTGCCCTGGGCCGGGGCTGGCGCCGGAGACGGCACGTTCGCTACCGCTGCTGGCGGCGGCTCCGGCGCCACGGCCACCGGCTCGTCGGGCTCTGGCACCGGCGCTTCGCTGGCTGCGCTGGTCGCTTCCGGGCTGTGGATGCCCAATGGGCTTTCCCAGATCGAGCGGCCGGGCAGCGGCAGCACCGGCTGGCCATCGCCATCTGCCAGGCCCACCAGCAGCGCGCGGCCATCGGGCAGCACCCGGAAGTCGCCATAGCGGGTCTGCTCAAAATGGCGGCCCTGCCCTTCGGGGAAGAAATAGGCATCGGTCACCAGCACCCACTGGCCCTTGAGGCGTTTGAGCGGCAGGGCCAGTTCGCCTTTTTGCAAGGTGTCGGTAGCGGTCAGCAAGCCCTGGATGGTGGCCACGCCCTGGTCGTCAATGCTGGCACGCACCAGCTGGCGGGGGCTGACGATGTTCTGGAGCTTTTCACGCATGTCAAAGGGCAGTGCAAAGTTCAGCGCCATATAGTCGCCCTGCATCAAGGAGCGGGGGTCCACCGGGACCAGCGGCACCAGAATGCGCTGGCCATGGGCAATGACCTGCTCCTTGCCGCGCACATCCCAGTTCACGATGCCCAGCGCCAGCACCGCGCCCACGGCCAGACCCACCCATTGCAGACGGCGCTGTGGCGCTGCTGGCGGCGCGCCTGCGCTTGCATGTGCATCGGCTGCGCGGCGCAACGCCCACAGACAGGCCAGCAGCAGCACGCCAACCAGCGCCAGGCCCAGGCCCTTGGCGGCCAGCGACCAGCCCAGGTGGTAGTAGAACTGGGCCAGCGCGACCAGCGCCAGCAGCGCGCAGAGCACCGCAATGCGCCAGCGCGCCGCCAGCAGGGCACCCGCTGCCACCAGGCTGACGACGGCCAGACCGGGGCTGAACCACGCGGCCAGCGCCAGCATGGCACCGGCCAGCAGCAGGCTGTGCTCGCCCTGGCGGTTGGTGGTGCCTCGGGCGCGCCATTGCCGCGCCAGCATCCAGGTCGCCAGCGCCACCACCACGACGGCCAGTGCGCGCCCGGCAGGGAAGGCCCAGGGGATAAAGTCGCCACGCTGTTCCCAGAAGACCGCCCGGGCTACATAGTCGGAGGCGACATGGCTGATCAGCACACCGACGATGGCCGCATCGGCAAAGGCCGCCCAGCGTGGCTGGGACCAGCGCTGCGCCGCTTGGGCCAGGCGGGCGGGCTCGGCACGCAGCCACAGGCACCAGAGCAGGGCGGGCAGCAGTGCATCGAGCTGCAGCGGCAACATCGCTGGCAGCCAGGACTGCAGCGCCATCAGGCTGACCACCACGGCCATGCCCCAGCCCAGGCCCATCAGCGACTGGATCCAGCGCATCTGCGCCAGCGCGGCGCCGAGCATCAGCACCAGCGCCGATAGCGTGCCAATCAGCAGCATGCCCAGGCGCGAGTCGGCGACATCGCCCAGGTTGACCAGTACCAGCAGCCCGCCTGCGCACCAGAGCACGAGCGCCACGCAGTTGACGAAGGCCTGGCGCGACTGGTGCATCAAGCCACCGGCTGCGGCCAGCAACACCAGGCCCAGCACGACGCCGCCGGTGCCGAACACAAAGCGCTCGCCCAGCGCAAATGCCAAAAACACCGCCAGCGGCACCAGGCTGGCCAGTGCGCCCAGCATGGCCAGTGCCAGCACCAGGACGGGCGGCTCCTCCAGATCCGGGGCCGGCGCATCGCCTTGCACCAGGCCTTGCTGGCGGGCCTGGGCCCACCAGCTGGGTTGGGTACGCAGAAAGGACAAAGGACGGATGGCAGCCATCACAGCACCTCCTGGTGGTCGCGTTGCTGGGCGTGCAGGTAGTGCTGCGCGGTGATCAGGGCCTTGACCGAGATGCCCAGGCAGACCATCACGATGACGGCAAAGGCAAGCAGGGCTTCGGTCTCATGCCACTCGAATATCCAGCGGGCGATGAGCGACAGCACCAGGACATTGGCCGCCAACGTGGCCAGGCAGGTGCAGATGAAGTCGCGAAAACGGCTGAACAGCGACACCAGCAGGCTGCCAGCCACCAAGGCAGCACTGAGTGCAAAGGCCGCCACGGTCTGGCGTGTGGCGTCGTCAAACAGTTGCACGGTGGCAATCGCCGACCAGGCCGCCAGTGCGCCGCCCAGCGCCAGGCGTTGCGACCACCAGCCCATGCCGCCACGCACCCGCAAGGCCGGCACGCAGTACACCAGCAGCGGTACCAGCGCCAACGCCAGCCAGAGCGCCAGGCGCAGCATCAGCTGCGCAAAGCTGTCGCGGTCGGCGACCAGCACCTGCCAGAGGTCGAGCTTGCCGGTCCAAAAGACAATGGCCGCGGCGGCGATCAGCACCCAGACGGACCAGAGCAGATCGCTGGCGGCCAGTGCCACCCAGACCAGCGCCAGCGCAGCCCAGGCGGCAAACAGCTGCCAGGCATCGGCGCCGGTCTGGTAGGTCTGGCCGACATAGGCCAGCAGACCGCCCAGCACCAGGGTGGCGCAGAACATCGCGGCCAGCCGCAGGCGTGGCCACAGGCAGGCGGCCAGCACGGACAGCGCCAGCGTGCCTTCGATCAGCCCCAGCTTGAACCAGTGCGACTGCGCCTGCCAGTTGGCCGCCACCCAGAAGATCAGCCCGCTGGCGACCAGCAATGCGGCGACCAGCAGCAAGCCGGTGCGGATCTTGCGGGCCAGATCGGCGGGCGCACCGGCCGAGACGGCCAATGCATACAGCGGCGCCATGCGCGGGTCACCGGGCGCCGACTGGGCATTGACCTGGTAGAGGGTGGAGTCCATCCGTGTGTTCCTCGTTGGTGGGCCATCGCATGCTGGTGCAGCAAGGGCCTGGGTGCCACCGCCCCATGCGGACGGCACAGGCAGCAATATAACCAAACGGGTACGGACCTGGCCATGCGCCCGGTCAGGTAGCTTCAAACGATACTGTCAGGCCCAGCCAAACGCGACCGGGCGGGGCTGGGCACAGGGGCTCAGCGCGCTGCGGGCGCCTGCGGTTGGGCCACAAAGCCCATGCGGCTCAGGCCCGCGGTTTGCGCCGCATCCATCAGCTCGACGGCGCGGGCATAGGGCAGGCTCTGGTCGATGGACAGCTGCACCTCGGTCTGCGGATTGCGTTCGGCCTGCTGCTTGAGCAGGTCCTTGAGGGCGTCCATATCAGTAGCCTTGCCATCGGCAAACAACTCGCCCTGGGCATTGATCTGCACCGCAATCGCGGCGGGCGGGTTAGCCCGCGTGGCGCTGGCGGCCGGGGGCAGGTCCAGGCGAATCGAGGCGGCCAGCAATGGGGCAGCCATGATGAAGATGACCAGCAGCACCAGCATCACATCGACCAGCGGCGTCACATTGATCGCGCTGATCGGCGGGCTGGCCGGGGTTTTGTTGAAGCGACCGAATGCCATGGTGCAATAGCTGGGTTGGCGGCGGCTCAGCGGCTGCCCACCAGCGCAATGGCGTCCACGGTGTTGTGGGCCTGCATGCCGGCGTAGGCCTGCGGCGCCTGGGCCGCCTGCTGCAAGGCCCAGGTCTGCATGTCGTGGGCAAAGCCTTCGAGCAGCTCCTCGACCTGCGCGAGCTTGCGGCCCAGCAGGTTGTAGGCCAGCACGGCCGGCAAGGCGACGGCCAGTCCGGCGGCGGTCATCACCAGCGCCTCGCCCACAGGGCCGGCCAGCTGCTCCAGGCTGACATGGTCTGCACCGGCCAATGCCGCCAGTGCCTGGTGGATGCCCCAGACCGTGCCGAGCAAACCGACAAACGGGGCCGTGGCACCGATGGAGGCCAGTACCGTCTGCCCCCATTGCAGCCGGTGGCTGGCGCCATGCAGCGCCTCGCGCAGCACGCGGGTGGTTTGCACCTGGGCGCCGCTGGCCACAGCCAGGCTGTGGTGGGCGGCGGGCTCGGCTGCCACAATGTGCGCAATGGCATCGGCCACCGGCGTCAGCAAGGCGGCGCGGTCCATCTTGGGCAGCTCCAGGCGTGCCTGCTCCCAACTGCTGGCCTGCCAGAAGGCGTCAGTGGCGCGCAAGGTGGCACCATGGGCGCGGCCCAGCCACCAGGCCTTGTAGAGAATCAGCACCCAGCTGGCGACGGACATCAGCAACAAGACCAGGGCCGTGGCCCGGGCGACGCCGTCTGCTTGCGAGAGCCATTGCCAGATCGTCATGGTTGGCCGTCCTTCTAAAAAGCGGGGTGGCTGTGCCGGGCTGGGTTTATTTCAGGCCGAGCAGGTCGTACATGTCGAACAGGCCGGCCTTCTGGCGGGCCAGGTAGCGTGCGGCACGCAGGCTGCCATTGGCGTAGCCTGCACGGCTGCTGGACTTGTGGGAGATCTCGATGCGCTCGCCATCGCCGGCAAACAGCACGGTGTGGTCGCCAACGATATCGCCGCCGCGCATGCTGGCAAAGCCGATGCTGTTGGCCACGCGCGCGCCAGTGTGGCCAAAGCGCTCGTAGACGGCGCGGTCGGCCAGCTGCGTGCCCTGGGCTTCGGCAATCACCTCGCCCATTTTCAAGGCCGTGCCCGAGGGGGCATCGACCTTGTGCTTGTGGTGGGCCTCGACGATTTCGATGTCGTAGCCGCCTTCCTGCAAGGCCTTGGCCGCCATCTCCAGCAGCTTGAAGGTCACGTTCACGCCCACGCTCATATTGGGCGAGAGCAGGACGGCGGTCTTGTCTGCCAACTGGCGGATCTGCGCTTTTTGCGCGTCGCTGAAGCCGGTGGTGCCAATGACCACGCCGACGCCACGTTCCGCCGCCAGCGCCAGGTGCGCCAAGGTGCCTTCGGGGCGGGTGAAATCGATCAGCACATCCGCGCCCTGCAGGCCCTGGTTCAGGTCGGCGGTGATCTGCACGCCGGTGTTGCGCCCCAGAAAAGCGCCCGCATCGGTGCCCAGGCTGGGGTTGCCCGGCGCATCGAGCGCGCCGCTCAACTGCAGGTCGGGGCTGGCCAGCACGGCTTCGATCAGCATGCGGCCCATGCGGCCGCTGGCGCCTGCAATGGCGACGGCAATACGGGGACTGGTGGAGGAGGAGAGGGGGGCGGTCATGGATCGGATCCTGGGGCTCAAGCGGGCAGCATCTCAGCGGACATCGGACACGGCCCAAAGGCGGTGCTGGCCACCCGCTGCCAGCGCAGCGCGGGTGCATGCCAGCGCCATGGCATCAACGCTGGGGGGATTCCAGCGGCGGGTAGTTGGCGGGGGGCGGGGTGGTGATCGCGTCGCTGGTGCCGGTATCTGCACTGGGGGCTGGGGCGGACGAATCGGCCTTGTACTTAGCCAGCTCCTCAGGCGTCGCCTCCAGGCGTGGCACCTTGGGGTTCTTGATCGAGGTCGTGACCGAGGCTACGAACTCCTGCTCGCTGGGCATTTCATCGCCTTCAAAGCGCTCCAGACCGGTATCGTCGAAGTACACGGTAAAGCGGCGCTCCTGCTCCGGCACGCCCTTGCGCTTGATGGTGAACACGTAGTCCCAGCGGTTGGCATGGAACACGCTGGCCAGCAGCGGAGTGCCCAGCAGATCCTTGACCTGCTGACGGCTCATGCCTTTTTGCAGTGCGTCGACCTGCTCCTTGGTGATCACATTGCCCTGCACCACCTCCACCTTGTAGGGGGTGATGGCGCTGGCGAACTTACGGCTGGCTTCATTGAAGGAGCCGCAAGCGGCCACACTGGCGCCCAGGGCCAACAGCGCCGCCATGCGGACACCGGAACGAACAAATTCAGGCATGGTTATAGACATAGCGATATGATCGGCCATTGTAGCGGCTGGTCTCCAGGCCTTCTCCAGAAGTCCGTATACCAATCGGGCCCACTTGAAAGACCTTGTTATGAAAAATATTGAAGAACTCAAAAGCACTGGCCTCAAGGCCACGCTGCCCCGGCTGAAGATTCTGGATATCTTCCAGAACGGTGCGCAGCGCCACATGACGGCCGAAGATGTGTTCCGCGTGCTGCTGGAAGAGCGCTCCGATATCGGTTTGGCGACCGTCTACCGCGTGCTGACCCAGTTCGAGCAGGCCGGCATCCTGATCCGCAGCAACTTCGAGAGTGGCAAGGCCGTCTACGAGCTCAACGAAGGCCAGCACCACGACCATTTTGTCTGCACCAGTTGCGGCAAGGTCGAGGAGTTCTATGACCCCGAGATCGAAAAGCGCCAGCAGTCGATTGCCAAGAGCAAGGGCTGGATCGTGCATGACCACTCGATGGCGCTGTATGGCCAGTGCGCGGAGTGTGCGGTCAAGGCCAAATAAGCACAGCCGCCCACCGTTGCCCGTCACCCCCTGAAAAGCGAAGCGCCCCAAACGCTTCGCTTTTTACGTTTTGCACACATAGCTTTACAGCAGCGCGACGGTGCAGGCGCACCATGGGGCCCTCTGCACCAGGTTTCCAGATCCCATGCGCTCCTACCGACTGCTCACCCTCAGCGCCGCCGCCCTGGCAGGCACCTTGTGGCTCAGCGCTTGCGCTTCCCACGTACCACCGGATGCGGCCAGCACACCGGCGGCGCTGCCCGATACGCCATTGAGCGCCGCCCAGCGCCAGCAGTGGCTGGACCGTGTCAGCTGGGGCGCCAGCGACAGCGCCGACCGGCAGTTGCAGCGGCTGGGCCTGCAGCGCTGGCTGGACGAGCAGCTTGCACCGCGCCAGCCGCCACGCCTGCCGGAGCCGGCCCAGCAGCACATCGCGGCCTTGGAAATCAGCCAGCGCAGCATGGAGGATCTGCAGCGCGGCATTGCCGCCCAGCGCCAGGCAGCACGCACGGCCACCGAGCAAGGCCAGGGAGAGGGCGAGGGAGCGCGCCTGCGCCAGGAGGTGCAGAGCCACCTGAACCAGCTCGCTGCCCAGGCCCAGCAGCGCCAGGTGCTGCGTGCGCTGTACTCGCCGGCCCAGCTGCAGGAGCAGATGACCTGGTTCTGGATGAACCACTTCAATGTCAGCACGCGCAAGGCCGAAACCCGGCTCTGGATTGGCGATTATGAGGAGCGGGCAATTCGCCCGCATGCCCTGGGCAACTTCCGCAGCCTGCTGGAGGCCAGCATGCGCCACCCGGCCATGCTGCTGTACCTGGACAACGCCAGCAATGCCAAAGGCCATATCAACGAAAACTATGCGCGCGAGCTGCTGGAGCTGCACACGATGGGCGTGGGCAGCGGCTACACCCAGGCCGATGTGCAGGCGATGGCCCATGTGCTGACGGGGGTGGGATTCAGTACCCGCGATGCCGATGCACAGCCGCCCCGCCTGCCACCGGCGCTGCAGGCCGATTACCGGCGCGAAGGCTTTTTCGAGTTCAACCCCAACCGGCACGACTATGCGCCCCAGGTGCTGCTGGGCCAGCCGCTGCGGGCCAAGGGGCTGGCGGCGGTGGACGAGGCGCTGGACCGCATCGTGGCCTCGCCCGCCACCGCGCAGTTCATCGCGCGCAAGCTGGCGGTGTTCTTCATCAGCGACAACCCGCCGCCCGCCCTGGTGCAGCGCACCGCAGCGGCCTTTGCCCGCAGCCATGGCGATATTGCCGCGACCTTGCGCAGCCTGCTGACCGCGCCCGAGGCGCTGGCCCAGCAAGGCCAGCGCTTCAAGGATCCGATGCACTATGTGCTGGGCGCCGTGCGCCTGGGCTATGACGAGCGTGTCGCCAGCGATGTGCGGCCGGTGATCGGCTGGATCAACCGCCTGGGCCAGCCCATCTACGGCCATGAGACGCCGGATGGCTATCCCGCCTCGCAATCGGACTGGGCCAGCTCCGGCCAGATGGCAGCGCGCTTCGATGTGGCGCGGCAGATCGCGACCCGCAGTGCCGTGCTGTTCCGCGCCGAGCCCCAGGCGCCGCTGGAGCAACCCCCTTACCCCGATCTGGCGCAGCGTGCAACGGCGCAGGCCCGCGTGGCGCAGTGGAGCGCGGCCTCCCGCGAAGCGCTGGCCAAGGCGCGCAATGTGCCCGACTGGAACACCTATTTTCTCTCTGCTCCCGAAATGATGGTCCGCTGACGAGGTACGCCATGCAAAGACGCCACTTTCTCTCTGCCGCCGCCAGCCTGCCGCTGGCCTTCAGTCTGGCGCGCGCCCGCGCCGCCGCGCCCCGCAGCGATACACCGCGCTTTTTGCTGGTGTTCCTGCGCGGCGCCTATGACAGCAACAGCCTGCTGGTGCCCACGCACAGCGATTTCTACTACGAGGCGCGCCCCACGATCGCCATTCCGCGCCCGGGCGAGGCCAACGGCGCGCTGCCGCTGGATGCGCGCTGGGGCCTGCACCCGGCGATGGAAGGCAGCGTGCTGCCGCTGTGGCAAAGCAGGCAGGCCTGCTTTGTGCCGTTTGCCGGCAGCGATGACCTCTCGCGCAGCCATTTTGAAACCCAGGACTCGATCGAGCTGGGCCAGCCGCTGGATGCGCACCAGAGCTTTCGCACCGGCTTCATGAACCGATTGGCCCAAACCTTGCAGGGGCGCAGCGACCTGGCGCCGATGGCGTTTACCGCGCAGCTGCCGCTGTGCATGCGCGGGCCCGCCCGCATTGCCAACACCGCGCTGGCCAATGTGGGCAAGGGCGGCGTGGATGCCAACCGCAGCCGCGCCATTGCCGCCATGTATGCCGGCACGGCGCTGGCGCCTGCCGTGAACGAGGGCTTTGCGGTGCGTGAGGCCGTGCTGCGCGGCATGCAGGAGGAGATGGACAAGGCCGGGCGCGATGCGATCAGCGCCAAGGGCTTCAGCCTGGTGGCGCAGCGCATGGCCACGTTGATGCGGGACCAGTTCGACCTGGGCTTTGTCGATGTGGGCGGCTGGGACACCCATGTGAACCAGGGCAACGCCAGCGGCAACCTGGCCAACCGGCTGGACGACCTGGGCCGAGGCCTGGCCGCCTTCGCGCAGGAGATGGGGCCCGAGCCCTGGCGCCATACGGTCGTGGCGGTGATCAGCGAGTTTGGCCGCACCTTCCGCGAAAACGGCAACAAGGGCACCGACCACGGCCATGGCACGGCGTACTGGATGCTGGGCGGGGGGCTGTCGGCGCGGGCCGGTGGCCGGATCGCGGGCGAGCAGATGGACGTCAGCGAGGCCCATCTGTTCCAGAACCGCGACTACCCGGTGCTCAACGAGTACCGCAGTGTGCTGGGCGGCCTGTTTGCACGCATGTATGGCCTGTCGCCGGCGCAGTTGCAGCAGGTGTTCCCGCAGGCCCAGGTTAAGGATCTGCGACTGGTCTGAAACGGCTGGAGGGTGCCCCCGGTGGGCTAGAACTCACGCCCGCTGGCCATGGCCTTGCGGTGCCGGTCGACAAACTCCTGGTAGGTGTCGATACCGCGCAACTGCAAGATGGTGTTGCGCACGGCCGCTTCCACCAGCACGGCGATATTGCGGCCGGCCACCACCTGGATGACCACCTTCATCACCGGAATGCCCAGCACATCCTGGGTCAGCGGTGCGGCAGGCAGGCGGTCGTAGTCGCGCTCCATGGTTTCCTTGCGCACCAGATGCACGATGAGCTTGAGCCGCATCTTGCGGCGCACCGCCGTTTCGCCAAAGATCGCGCGGATATCCAGCAGGCCGATGCCGCGCACTTCCAGCAGGTTCTGCAGCAGGTCGGGGCACTTGCCTTCGATCGTGGTCTGGTTGATGCGGTACAGGTCCACGGCGTCATCGGCCACCAGGCCATTGCCGCGGGTGATCAGCTCCAGGCCCAGCTCGCTCTTGCCCAGGCCGGATTCACCGGTGATCAGCACGCCCATGCCGAGGATGTCCATGAACACGCCATGCATGGTGGTGCGATCGGCGAAGTGCTTGGACAGGAAGGCGCGCAGCACATCGATGACAAAGGCGGCCGATTCCTTGGTGGAGAACATCGGGATGTGCGCGCGCTCGCACATCGACAGCAGTTCATCGGGCGCACCCTGGCCATCGGCCAGCACCAGCACCGGCGGCTCCAAGGTCACGATGCGCGCAATGCGGCGGCGGCAATCCTCGGTGGTGGAGTTGGTCAGATAGGCGATTTCGCGCTCGCCCAGCACCTGTGCGCGGTAGGGGTGGATGTAGTTGAGGTAGCCCACGAGATCGGCGCTGGAGCGGGCGCTGCGCACTGCCACTTCGTCAAAGCGGCGCTCGGAGGCGCCCAGGCCCGCCAGCCATTCCCAGCGCAGCGACGCACGGAACTCCTCGAACAACACATCGGCGCTTACGACATTGGGTTTCACGGTGCAGTCCTTTCAAAGCCAGGGTGCGCACAGCAAAGCTGCCCGCCAGCGCCCAAGCCTAGCAGGAAAAAGTCTTGAGGTGAGGGATCAGCGCCTGAGAGTACACACCGGCGCGCGGCGCTCAGGCGTGGGCAGTGGAGGTGTTGTTGGCAGACGATTGCCAGGTGTCGATCATCTGGTGCAGCTGCTCGGCATTGGTGCTGGCCTTCATCTGCTCGCGCAGGCTGGCATTGGACAGCAGCTCGGCAATCTCGCCGAGGATTTCCAGGTGCTGCTGGGTGGCAGCCTCGGGCACCAGCAGGAAGATCAGCAGGTTGACCGGCTGCTCATCCGGGGCGTCAAAGCCAATGGCGCGCTCGAGCTGGAACACCGCAGCCATCGGGGACTTGAGTCCCTTGATGCGCCCATGCGGAATGGCTACGCCATGCCCCAGACCGGTGGAGCCCAGTCGCTCACGTGCAAACAGACTGTCGGTGACCAAGGCGCGCGAGAGACCATGGAGACTCTCGAACAGCAGGCCCGCTTCTTCAAATGCACGTTTTTTACTGGAAACATCCACACTCACTAGCACTTGAGCTGGAGGCAAGATAGAGGCAAGACAGTTCATAGTGAAGTGCGGCAATATGGCTAGCTACTGAGAGCATGATCAAACGAACGCAGCAACACCTGGATGCAGGTGTTGCTGCACGTATTATCGGTCAGTACGCAAAGAGAATGTATTTCCTCGGCAAAAAGCAGAGGGTTTACGCCATTGCCTGCCGCAGCGCATCGCTGTAGTGAGATTGAACACGTTGCTTGTGACGGGCGACCATGCGGTCCAACCTGTCCACCAAAGCATCTACCGCGGCGTACAAATCATGGTGAGAGCACTGAACACAGAGTTCGTCGCCCTTGACCCGCAAATTGCACACCACACGCTGCCGTTTCTCCTTTTCCTTTTGCTTTTCCACTGAAAGTAAAACTTTGGCATCCACCACCTGGTCAAAGTGTCGCGTAATGCGCATCAGCTTGGATGTTACATATTCGCGCAGCGCCGGGGTCACCGCCAAATGGTGACCGCTGATCGTCAGGTTCATGAACAAGTCTCCTTCTGCAAACCAAGAAAAGTGACCGGGTCTGTTGGAACCCAGGCCACCCCGAGGGGGAAACACATGCATGCGTGTAAACCATGATGCGCCTTGACCTACAAAATTGCAAGTCTATGACAACCCGGATCGCTGGGTTTCTGTGCGCTCGGCGGGCGGTTGGGGCAGGGTGCTGGTTACAAATTACGGTTCTGATGCTGCAAAAAACGGAGGGCGCAGGTGCAGTGCGGGCCGCTGCCGGCGCAATTGCAACCGGAGGCAAGCAGCGGTGTTTCTGTGCGTCGGCACGTAATGGCCTACGTGTTCGCGGCGCCAGCACCCAATACTGCACTGCAATTCAAGGCATCCCGCCGGTGCGGGCGAGGCATTGGAGAGTGGCCGACTACAATCGAGCGCTTGCCTTGCCGAGGTAGCGCGGCTGTCCGTGCCTTCCGTCTTCACGCAGGGTGCCTGTCCATAGTTCTGCATCACCATGACCCAGCCCGTACCTTCTGCACTGCATACCTCCAAGCTCCATTCCTTGCCCCTGCTGGCCCGCGGCAAGGTGCGTGACAACTACGCCGTCGGCAGCGACCGCATTCTGATGGTGGCCTCGGACCGTCTGTCGGCCTTTGACGTGATCATGGGCGAGCCCATTCCTGGCAAGGGTGCGCTGCTGACGCAGATGGCGCTGTACTGGTTCGACAAGCTGGGCGATATCTGCCCCAACCATCTGACCGGTGAAGCACCGGAGTCAGCCGTGCAGCCTGATGAAGTGCCCCAGGTGCAACTGCGCTCCATGCTGGTCAAGCGCCTCAAGCCTGTGCCGATCGAGGCGGTGGTGCGTGGCTACCTGGCTGGCAGCGGCTGGAAGGAATACCAGGAATCGCAAGCGGTCTGCGGCGTGCCGCTGCCCGCGGGTCTGGTCAACTCCGCCAAGCTGGCCGAGCCCATCTACACGCCAGCGGCCAAGGCCGAAGCCGGCGAGCACGACGAAAACATCACCTTTGAGCGCACCGTCGAGATGGTGGGCCCCGAGCTGGCCGCCCAGATCCGCGACATCAGCATCGCCATCTACAAGAAGGCTGCCGAGATTGCGCTGACCAAGGGCATGATCATTGCCGACACCAAGTTCGAGTTCGGTCTGGATGAAGACGGCAAGCTGGTGCTGATGGACGAGGTGCTGACGCCCGACAGCTCGCGCTACTGGCCGGTGGAAGGCTATGCCGATGCGCTGGCGACCGGTGCCAACCCCCCCAGCTACGACAAGCAGTTTGTGCGTGACTGGCTGGAGCAGGCCAAGGTCAACGGCAAGCCCTGGGACAAGACGGCACCGGCACCGCGCCTGCCGCAAGACGTGATCGACAAGACGGCGGCGAAGTACCGCGAAGCGCTGGAGCGCCTGACGGCCTGACGGCCTGGCCGTTGATGGGTGACTGCGCCGCTGCCCGCTCAGGCGGTGGCGCTCAGCCTGGCATCGGCCTTTTTCAGCCATAGGCGCAGGCTGTCCACCAGGTCTTTGCGGCTGAACGAGCAGCTCTCCTCATCAAACAGCGCGCTGGATTCGAGACGGTCCAGCAGCTGCAGCAATACTTCCTGGAACTGCGGCGGCAGCGCGCCGAGCAAGTCGGTGTAGCTGCGTGCCTGCTGGCTCAGGGCCGCTGCATCCATGTGGCCGGCCTCGAAATGGTCCAGCCCGTCTTGTAAGGCGCCCAACTGGCGCAGCGCGGCGGATTGCATCGTGGTCTCCTGGTGGCTCAATATGGCATCAGTGTAGAGGCCTTTGCGCCGCTTGGGATGCTCTGCAAAACCCTCGCCAAGGGGGATGGACGCGGATCGCCCGAGCCCGCGTTCAGACCATGGCAGGGAGTTTTGCAGAGCGTCCCCAGTGCCTGGGAGTTGCCTGGGGCCATTGGTGTCGGCACCGCTGCCCGGGCGCAAATGCCCGACAATAGCCCCATGAATGCCCTGAATATTTCGGAAACCATGCAGGCCCTGGGGCTGCAGGCCAAGCAAGCTTCTGCCCAGATGGCCAAAGCACCTTCTGCCATCAAAAACAAGGCCTTGCTGGCGCTGGCGCGTTTGCTGCGCAGCCAGACCGAGGCCTTGCAGGCCGACAATGCCAAGGATCTGGCGCGTGCGCAGGCCAACGGCCTGTCGGAACCCATGGTCGATCGCCTGCGCCTGACCCCCAAGGTGCTGGAGACCTGCGCCCAAGGCTGCGAGCAGCTGGCGGCCATGGCCGATGTGGTGGGTGAGGTGAGCGGCATGAAGCAGATGCCCAGCGGCATCCGCGTGGGCCAGATGCGCGTGCCTTTGGGCGTCTTCGGCATGATCTATGAGAGCCGCCCCAACGTGACCATCGAGGCGGCCAGCCTGTCGATCAAGAGCGGCAATGCCTGCATCTTGCGCGGCGGCTCCGAAGCCATCGATTCCAACAAGGCGCTCGCGCGCCTGGTGGAGCAGGCGCTGCTGGAGGCCGGCCTGCCCGCCACCGGCGTGCAGCTGGTGCAGACCACCGACCGCGAGGCCGTGGGCCAGCTGATTGCGATGCCCGAATATGTCGATGTGATCATTCCGCGCGGCGGCAAGGGCCTGATCGAGCGCATCAGCCGCGATGCCAAGGTGCCGGTGATCAAGCACCTGGACGGCAACTGCCATACCTATATAGATGCGCCTTGCGATCTGGACATGGCGGTCAAGGTGACCGAAAACGCCAAGACCCAGAAATACAGCCCCTGCAATGCGACGGAGAGCCTGCTGGTGGCGCGTGCGGTGGCGGCCGATTTTCTGCCCCGCATTGGCGCGGTGTTTGCAGCCAAGGGCGTGGAGATGCGGGCCGATGCCGAGGCACTGGCCTTGCTGCAGGCTGTGCCGGGCGCCCGCCTGCAGACGGCGACGGAGCAGGACTGGTCCGAGGAGTACCTGGCGGCTGTCATCAGCATCAAGGTAGTGGCTGGTGTCGAAGAGGCGATTGCCCATATCAACCAGTATTCCAGCCACCATACCGATGCGATCATCACGCGTGACCACATGCATGCGCAGCGGTTTTTGCGCGAAGTGGATTCGGCCAGTGTCATGGTCAACGCCAGCACGCGCTTTGCCGATGGCTTTGAATACGGGCTGGGTGCGGAGATCGGCATCAGCACCGACAAGTTCCATGCCCGCGGGCCTGTGGGCATCGAGGGCCTGACCTCGCTGAAATACATCGTTCTGGGCGAAGGCGAAGTGCGCGGCTGAGCGCACTGGGCGGCTGCCGGCTGGGCAGCCCCTTCTTTGCAGGCCGGCAGCTCCGTGCCCACGTTATGATGCGGCCATGCCAGGCCGCTTCCTAGCGGCTGGCGCCTCATGCTATGAAAATTCTGATCCTCGGCGCAGGCCGCGTCGGCGAGAGTGTCGCCGAAAGCTTGCTGAGCGAAAAAAATGACATCACCGTGGTCGACACGGATGGTGTGCGCCTGCGCGATCTCGAAGCCCGCTTCGATCTGCGCGGCGTCGTGGGCAACGGCATCAGCCCCGAAGTGATGGCCGAGGCCGGCGCAGCCGACACGGACATGCTGATCGCCTGCACCTCCCAGGACGAAACCAACCTCACCGCCTGCAAGGTGGCCCAGGTGCTGTTCAATATCCCGACCCGCATCGTGCGGGTGCGCTCGGTCGCGCTCAAGAGCCATGCCGAGCTGCTGTCGGATACCGGCTTTGGCGTGACGCATGCGTTCTGCCCGGAAGAGGCGCTGATGGGCTATATCGGCAAGCTGGTGACCTACCCTGAGGCGCTGCAGGTGCGCGAATTTGCCCAGGGCCATGTGGCGCTGGCATCGGTGCGCGCGCGTGGCGGCGCGCCGGTGGTGGGCTTGAGTGTGGCCGATGTGCGCCAGAACCTGCCCCATGGCGCGATCCGGGTCGTGGGCGTGTACCGGCGCTTTCACCATGAGGCCGACCGCCTGGTGCCGACCGAGGGCAGCACCCGCATCGAGCCGGGGGATGAAGTATTCGTGCTGTCGGAGAAGGACAACCTGGGCGATGTGCTGGCGGCCTTCAACCGCCAGGTGGGTGAGCAGGCCGAGGTGGTGCGCCGTGTGATGGTGGCTGGTGGCGGGCGCGTAGGCATGCGCCTGGCGCGTGCGCTGACCAAGGAGTCGCGGCGCTTTCAGGTCAAGATCATCGAAAAGAGCGAGGACCGCTGCGTCTACCTGGCCTCGCGCCTGCCCTCTGATGTGCTGGTGCTCAAGGGCGATGCGACCGACGAGACCTTGATGGAGAACGAGAACGTCGAAGATGTGGACCTGTTCGTCGCCATCACCGATGACGACGAAGACAACATCATGTCCTGCCTGCTGGCCAAGAAGCTGGGCGCCACCCGGGTGCTGGCGCTGATCAACCGCCGCACCTATGCCGACCTGATGCACGGCACGCAGATCGACATTGCGCTGTCGCCCGCGCAGGCCACCCTGGGTGAGCTGCTGGCCTATGTGCGCCAGGGCGATGTGCAGGCTGTGCACAGCCTGCGCCGGGGGGTGGCCGAGGCGATCGAGATTGTGGCGCGCGGTGACGCCAAGACCTCGCGGGCCGTGGGCCGGCGTGTGGGTAGCCTGCGCCTGCCGCGTGATGTGCATATCGGCATGATCGTGCGCGGCCTGCCCGAGCCCGATGCGCGCAATACCAATGGCAGCGAGGCGACCGAGCGCGATGACGACGAGCGCGATGACGACAAGGTGGAGGTGATCGTGCCCACCAGCGGCACCATCATCCAGAGCAATGACCATGTCATTCTCTTCTTGCCCAACAAGCGGCTGGTGCATGAGGTCGAGGCCCTGTTCCGTGTCGGGGTGACCTTTTTCTAGGCACGGCCGATGACTGACCTTCGACCCGTGCTGCGCGTATTGGGCATTTTGCTGCTGATGTTTGGCGGCACGATGGCTGTACCTGCGATCTCCTCGCTGTGGCTCGACGATGGTGTGTTTGGCGTCTACCCGCTGACCATGGGCATTACCTGGGCCTGCGGTCTGGTGCTGTGGTGGATGGCGCGGCATGAGCAGCGTGAGCTGCAGGCGCGCCACGGCATCATGCTGGTCGCCTTTGTGTGGATGGTGTTTCCGCTGTTTGCAGCGCTGCCGCTGTACCTGGGTTTCGAGCGCATCGACCGCGCGCTGAGTTGGCAGCATGCCTATTTTGAAGCGGTCTCGGGCCTGACCACCACCGGCTCCACCGTGCTCAACCATGTGGATACCTTGCCGGTGTCTCTCAATATCTGGCGCACGTTTTTGCAGTGGATGGGGGGCATGGGCATCCTGATTCTGGCCGTGGCCATCCTGCCGATGATTGGCATGGGCGGCAGCCAGCTCTTCCGCGCCGAGGCCGCCGGCCCGGTGAAGGACACCAAGCTCACGCCGCGCATGGCCGAGACCGCCAAGGGGTTGTGGGGCGTGTATGGCCTGTTTTCGGTGCTCTGCGCGCTGGCCTACTGGCTGGCGGGCATGACGCCGCTGGATGCGGTGATGGTCATGTTCACCACGGTAAGCCTGGGTGGGCTGACGCCGCACGATGCCAGCTTTGCCTATTTCAATTCGCCGCTGATCGAGGGGATCTGCACGGTCTTCATGCTGCTGGCCAGCTGCAACTTCGCGCTGTATTTTGTCGCCATCCGCAAGCGCAATGCCTGGGTGCTGTACCGGCAGCCCGAGTTCCGCGCCACCATTGGCACCTTGCTGGGTGGCGGCTTGCTGGTCGCGGCGCTGCTGTGGTTCAAGGGGGTGTATGGCCCGCTAGAGTCGCTGCGCATGGGCGTTTTCCACACGGTGTCGGTGGCCACCACCACCGGTTATGCCGCCGTCGATTTTGGCTTGTGGCCGCCCTTTGCGCCGGTTTTCATGCTGCTGCTGTCGGGCGTGGCCACCAGCGCAGGCTCGACCGGCGGCGGCATCAAGATGATCCGCATGCTGCTGCTGCTCAAACAAACCCGGCGTGAAATGCGGCGCCTGGTGCATCCCAACGCGGTGCAACCGGTGACGGTCGGGGGCCTGGCGGTGGATGAGCGGGTCATCTTCTCGGTGCTGGCCTTCATGCTGGTCTACTGCGCAACGATTGCGGTGCTGACCATGGCCTTGCTGTTCACGGACATGGATCTGCACAATGCGCTGGGAGCGGTACTTGCCAGCGTGAACTGCGCCGGTGTAGGCTGGGGTGATCTGGGCCCCAGCAACAATTTTGCCGGGCTGACCAGCTTTCAGCTGAGTGTGACTACCTTGGGCATGCTGATGGGCCGGCTGGAGATTCTCAGCTTTCTGGCGCTGTTGACGCCGGCCTTCTGGCGAAGGTGAGTGCTTGCTAGGTAGGGCGGTCGCAAAGTTCTGATGACTTTGGCCCTCAACTCTCTACAATTGGTACTCAATTGTTTTTTGCTCGTTTTTTTTGAGCCCTCAAACAGTAATTCATTTATGGTCCCGAATCTCATAACAGCCCTAACGGGGCCCATCAACGAATTGGAACAGCGCATGCTCGATGCCATGCCCGCGATCGAGCGCTGGTTCCGCCTGGAGTGGATGGAGCATACGCCTCCGCTCTATTCGTCGGTGGATATCCGCAATGCCGGCTTCAAGCTCGCACCGGTCGATACCAATCTTTTTCCTGGCGGTTGGAACAACCTGACGCCCGAGATGGTGCCGCTGGCCGTGCAGTCGGCGATGGCTGCCATTGAAAAGATCTGCCCCGAGGCCCGCAACCTGCTGATCATCCCCGAGAACCAGACGCGCAACCCCCAGTACCTGGCTAATCTGGTGCAGCTACAGCATATCTTCTCGATGGCGGGCCTGAACGTGCGCATCGGCTCGATCGACCCGGAAGTCAAGGAGACCATCAAGCTCAAGGTCGGCAACAAGGACCTGGTGATCGAGCCGGCGCTGCGCCATGGCCGCCGTGTGGGGCTGAAGTATTTTGATCCCTGCACGATCTTGCTGAACAACGACCTGTCGACCGGCGCGCCCGGCATTCTGGAAGAGGTCTACGAGCAGTTTGTGCTGCCGCCGCTGCATGCTGGCTGGAGCGTGCGCCGCAAGAGCCGCCATTTCCAAAGCTACGAAGAGGTGGCCAAGCGCTTTGGCAAGCTGATGGGGATCGACCCCTGGCTGATCAACCCGATGTTCAGCAGCCGCAAGGGCGTCGACTTTACCGATGGCAGTGAGCATGCACTCGATGAGTTGCGTGAAGATGTCGACGTGATGCTGACCAAGGTGCGGCGCAAGTACAAGGAGTACGGCATCAAGGAGACGCCCTTTGTTGTCGTCAAGGCGGACAACGGCACCTACGGCATGGGCGTGATGAGCGTGCATGACGCCAAGGAGTTGCGTCAGCTGTCGGTCAAGACCAAGAACCAGATGTCGCTGGTCAAGGATGGCCAGCAGGTCCATGACATGATCATCCAGGAGGGGGTGCAGACCGTCGAGCGCATGGACAAGGAAGCGGCCGAGCCGGTGGTCTACATGATTGACCGCTATGTGGTCGGCGGTTACTACCGTGCCCATTCCGACAAGGGCGCGGAGGACAACCTCAATGTGCCGGGCGCGCATTTCATCCCGCTGTCGTTCGAGCACGGCATCTCGCCCGGTGACTCGGTCGGGGCCAGCGCACCCAACCGCTTCTATATGTATGGTGTGGTGGCGCGCCTGGCGATGCTCGCCGCCAGCTATGAGCTGGAGGCGACCGACCCGGACGCCGAAATCTACGACTGAGCCTGTTCAGGCGTTCGTTCCAACTTCCATTGCAGCCCGCTGCTGATCCGCCATCCGGACTTGTCCGTATGCGCGGCCTCACTGCGGGCGCAACAACAGGCGCACAATGCAAACCAATCCACTACAAGCATGCCTGATGCGGCATGGCACAAAGGCTTGATGTGCAAAACAGCAATAAATCCGCACTGCCCGCGCTGACCCTGGGCGCCATCGGGGTGGTGTATGGCGATATCGGCACCAGCGTGCTGTACTCGCTCAAAGAGGTGTTCGGCTCCGGCCATGTGCCCTTCACGCACGACAACGTCTATGGCGTGCTGTCCATCCTGTTCTGGACCCTGACCCTCATCGTCTCGCTCAAATACGTGGTCCTGGTGCTGCGGGCGGACAACAACGGCGAGGGCGGCCTGATCGCGATGCTGGCGCTGGCCTCGCAAGCGGTCAAGGACAAGCCCAAGCTGCGCTCGGTGCTGATGCTCGTTGGCATCTTTGGCACCTGTCTGTTCTATGGCGACGGTGTGATCACACCAGCGATCTCCGTGCTCTCGGCGGTCGAAGGTCTGGAGGTGGTCTCGCCCGGCTTCAAATCCTGGGTGATTCCACTCACCCTGGTGGTCCTGCTGCTGTTGTTCTGGGTGCAAAAGCGGGGCACGGCAGGCATTGGCAAGTTCTTCGGGCCCATCATGGTGGTCTGGTTTCTGTGCATTGCCGCCTTGGGGGTCTGGAACATCGTGGACCACCCGCAGGTATTGTGGGCGCTCAGCCCGCACCATGCGCTGGGCTTCATTGTGCGCCATCCGGGCATCAGTTTCATCATTCTGGGCGCCGTGGTGCTCTGCGTCACCGGGGCGGAAGCCCTGTATGCCGACATGGGTCACTTTGGCCGCAAGCCGATCCGGCTGGCCTGGTTCAGCATTGCGATGCCCTCGCTGGTGCTCAATTACTTTGGCCAGGGCGCGCTGGTGCTGGAGAACGCAGAAGCGGTAAAGAACCCCTTCTTCATGCTGGCGCCGGGCTGGGCGCTGCTGCCGCTGGTGCTGCTTGCGACGATGGCCACGGTGATTGCCTCGCAGGCGCTGATCACCGGCGCCTTCAGCGTCACCAAGCAGGTCATCCAGCTGGGCTACCTGCCGCGCATCCAGATCCTGCACACCAGCGTGCGCGACACCGGGCAGATCTACATCCCCTTTGTGAACTGGAGCCTGTTCCTGACCATTGTGCTGGCGGTGATTCTGTTCAAGTCCAGCAGCAATATGGCGGCGGCCTACGGGATTGCAGTGACCCTGGACATGACCATCACCACGGTGCTCACCTTCTTTGTGCTGCGCTATGGCTGGAAATATGCGCTGTGGATGGCGCTGGCGCCGACGGTGTTCTTCTTCTGTATCGATATCACCTTCTTCGCTTCTAATCTGCTCAAGCTGCTCGATGGCGGCTGGTTCCCGCTGGCCATCGGCCTGTGCCTGTTCGTCGTGATGATGACCTGGAAGCGCGGACGGGAGTTGGTCTACGAAAAGCTGCATGCCGATGGCATCGATCTGCAGGGCTTCCTGCAGATGGTGCTGCACACCCCTCCCACCCGGGTGCCGGGCACGGCGGTCTTCCTCACATCGGATGCCCATGTGGTGCCCACCGCGCTGCTGCACAACCTCAAGCACAACAAGGTGCTGCATGAACAGAACATGTTCGTCCACATCGTCTACCACGAGGTCCCCTGGATCGGGCTGGAAAAGCGCGCGGTGATCGAGCCGCTCGGAGGCGACTGCTGGCGCGTGCAGCTGAACTACGGCTTCAAGAACGATGTGGATGTGCCCAATGCATTGCACCAGCTGCGCGGCCACGGCTGCGATACCGGGCAGATGGTGACCAGCTACTTCCTCTCGCGCGATGTGTTCGTGCCCACGGACAAGGCCAGCGCCGGCATGGCACCTTGGCGGCAGAAGTTGTTTGCCCAGATGCACCACAATGCAGCAGGTGCGGCAGAGTTCCTGCTGCTGCCGAGCAACAGCGTGGTGGAGCTGGGCTCCAAACTCGAAATTTAACCAGCCAGGGCTCTGGATCCGCTGCGCGCACGCCAGGCCAGCGAACACCGTGGCGGGGCGAAAGGGTGTATGCGGTTTTTCAAGGACATGAGCGCATCGGCGCTCATCGCAGGCTTTGTCACGGTGCTGGTGGGCCTGACCAGCTCCATCGCGATTGTGTTCCAGGCGGCGCAAAGCTTTGGCGCCACGCCCGCGCAGGTCTCGTCCTGGGTCTGGTCGCTGGGCGTTGGTGTGGGCCTGTGCTGCTGGGTACCCAGCATCTTGCTGCGCAAGCCGGTGGTAGTGGCCTGGTCCACCCCCGGGGCGGCCGTGCTGGCTACGGCCGGAGCCACCGGCGCGTTTGGCATGGGGGACGCGATCGGCGCCTTCATCATCAGTGCCATATTGATTGCGGTAGTGGGCATGACGGGCTGGTTCGAGCGGCTGATGAACCGCATCCCAATTGCCATCGCCTCGGCCCTTTTGGCGGGCGTGCTGACCCGCTTTGGCCTGGATGCCTTTGCCGCCGCGCAGACCAATACCTGGCTGGTGGTGGCCATGCTGGTCACGTACCTGCTGGGCCGGCGCCTGCTGCCGCGCTATGCGGTCATGCTCACCTTGGCAGTCGGCATTGTGGTGGCGCTGCTGCAGCACAAGATCCAGTGGTCTGCCGTGCAGCCGGGCCTGACGATGCCGGTGTTCACCATGCCCAGCTTCAGCTGGCAGGCCGCCATCAGTCTGGCGCTGCCGCTGTTTGTCGTCACGATGGCCTCGCAGAACCTGCCAGGTGTAGCCATCATCCGGGGCTCCGGCTATGACCTGCCCGTCTCCAAGCTGATCACGATGACGGGTCTGACCACCTTGCTGCTGGCACCCTTTGGCGCCTTTGGCATCAACCTGGCGGCCATCACGGCCGCGATCTGCATGGGGCCGGAATCCCACCCCGACCAGGCGCGGCGCTATGTGGCGGCCGTCGTGTGTGGCGTGATCTATGTGCTGATCGGCTGGTTCGGGGTCGTCATTGCGGGCCTGCTGACCGCATTCCCGCACGAGCTGGTGGTGGCGATTGCCGGCATTGCGCTGCTGGGCACCATCGGCGGCGGGCTGCACACTGCGCTGCAAGGCGAGCAATACCGCGAAGCGGCGCTGATCACCTTCCTGGTAGCGGTGAGCGGCGTGACAATAGCCGGAGTGGGATCAGCCTTTTGGGGCGTGGTCGCAGGCAGCCTTGCGCTTTTTGTGCAACATTACGGCAAGCGCCGCTCCGCTTGAGCGCGCCTAGTTCTGTCCGTTTCTGCTTGCATATCCCTCCGCTGGGCGTGCAAGGCCATTGAATACACAGGGCGGCCACCAGGCCGCCAACCCACACCATGCATATCCTCTTTGTTGCCGATCCGCTTGAGTCCTTCAAGATCTACAAGGACAGTACCTTTGCGATGATGCGCAGCGCCCAGGCGCGCGGCCACCGCATCACCGTCTGTGAGCCAAGGCATATCCACTGGATCAGCGGCGAGAAGGTCTCCGCCCAAGTGCGCGACATTGTGCTGACGGGTGACGAAGCGCGCTGGTTCGATGAGGCACCCGGCCGCCGTGCCGAGCTGGCCGAGTTCGACGCCATTGTCATGCGCAAGGATCCGCCCTTCGACAGCGAGTACTTCTATGCCACCCATTTGCTGGGCCAGGCGGAGCGCGAAGGCGCCAAGGTCTTCAACAAGCCAGCGGCTTTGCGCGACCACCCCGAAAAGCTGGCGGTGATGGAGTTTGCCGAATACGCGCCGGTGACCCTGGTCACCCGCAGCGCCCAGGATATCCGCGACTTCCACGCCCAGCACAAGGACATCATCCTCAAGCCGCTGGACGGCATGGGTGGCATGGGCATCTTCCGCGTCGGTGCCGATGGCATGAACCTGGGCAGCATCATCGAAACCCTGAACCTGGACGGCGCCCAGAGCGTCATGGTGCAAAAGTACCTGCCCGAAATCACCAAGGGCGACAAGCGTGTGCTGATCATCGGCGGCGAGCCGGTGCCGTTCTGCCTGGCGCGCATCCCGCAAGGCAATGAAGTGCGAGGCAACCTGGCGGCCGGCGGCAAAGGCGTGGCACAGGCGCTGGAGCCCGAGGACCGCGCGATCGCCGAACACATCGGCGCGCGCCTGGCCCCCCGTGGCTTGCTGCTGATCGGTCTGGACATCATTGGCCACCGCATCACCGAGATCAATGTGACCAGCCCGACCTGCTTCCAGGAGATTGAACAGCAGGCAGGTTTCCCGGTCGGTGACATGTTCATCGAAGCGCTGGAAAAAGCCGTTGCCGGAGCCGTCTGACACACGGCTGCAAAAAACTCCGACGTTTTCCTGGAGCCCCGGGAAAACGCCTATACAATAGCGTCTATCGACAGCACGATGCCTTGCAAAGCTGCCAGACTCGAAAGAGGGCGGTTCGC